>CAYLIN010000007.1:0-24376 GCA_964383725.1 uncultured Azospirillaceae bacterium
AAAGAATATATTTAATTGGACACGGCAACTGTTTTCTTATATCATTTTAAAAGATTTTTGAAAAAGGAGTATTTTTATGCATATTTTAGTCATTGGCGGCGCCGGATATATTGGGAGTCACGTTGTCAAAAACCTGTTAAATAATCAGTTTCAAGTTACGGTTTTTGACAATCTATCTACCGGAAAAAGAGTAAACTTCTTTAATAAAGCAAATTATATTATCGGAGATATTCTGAACAAAGAAGAACTTGATAAAGCTATGGCACAAAATATTGACGGCGTTGTTTTGCTTGCTGCTAAAAAGGCTGTCGGAGAATCGATGGAACATCCGGAACTTTATGCGCAAAACAATATTTGCGGAACAATTAATGTTCTAAATGCAATGTGCAAATATCATGTTACGAACCTCGTTTTTTCATCCTCTGCTGCGGTGTATGGCTCTCCGGAATATCTTCCCGTTGATGAAAATCACCCCCTTAATCCAATCAGCTTCTACGGCTTTACCAAATATGACATGGAAAAATACTTTGATTGGTATGATAAACTTAAAGGGATTAAGTTTGTTTCGCTCCGCTACTTTAATGCCGTCGGTTACGATGAAGACGGTGATGTTCGCGGACTGGAAGATAATCCGCAAAACTTGCTGCCTATTGTCATGGAAGCAGCTAACGGAACTCGTTCCCAAATTAAGATTTTCGGTAATGATTATGACACTCGTGACGGCACATGTATCAGAGATTATATCCATGTTTCAGATTTGGCAACAGCGCACACAAAGGCTCTTCGCTATCTTGAAAACAACGGCAAAAGTCAAATTCTTAACCTTGGCACAGCAACGGGTGTTACTGTTTTGGAAATGATACAAAAAACAGAAGAATTAACAGGAAAAACAATCAATTATGAATTTGCCCCCAGACGAGCCGGCGACCCCGCAATTATTACAGCATCCGCACAAAAGGCTAAAGAGATTTTGGGATGGAAAGCCGAACACAGCAGCTTGGACAATATCATCCTATCAACATGGAACTTATATAAAAAATAGTTTTATTTATCTTCAATATTGCCGACCAATCCTTTGGCAATATTCATGTTGATATTGATTAAAGCATTAAGCTTTTCCGGGGTCGGCTCATTTTGAATATCTAATGTTCGCTGAAAAATAAACATGGATAAATTCAAAATATTTGCCTTTAACTCAGAAGGTAGCGGACAATCATCTTCATGCATGGCCGCCGCAAAAATAGCCCAAAGTTTGCGATTTTTCTCCAAGGCTTCAGGAAGCTCCGTTTGGCGTGTTTCCCAATTTTCACGAATCGCATTCAATGCTGATGCGGTTCGAATCAACGCCCGACTTTCCAATTCTGATTGAGCCAATCCATTTACCTGAGTTTGTGCATAATTTTGAATATCCATTAAAAATACACCCGCATAAAATATTTTTTAACACTATTTCAGTATACTCAAAACAATGTTACCGAATAGTAAATTTTTGAAAATAAATCACCGGAGATGACCATGTTAAAAAAAGTTTCTCTTCTAGGAATCTGCCTTTGCTTAACTCTTTTAACCTTGAGGACCGAGGCCTTTGTCCGTTATGAAGATAAAAAACCACAACAAGCAAGAGATGTCAAAATTACCGGCTTTATTGATTATGCTCCGTTTGGCGCAACAGAAACCCCCTACGACACTTACAGAGGTTCCTTCACCAGTGTTTTCCGGACGATGATAGATAAAATCCAAAAAGAAAATAATTTAAAAGTTGCATATCATTTGTCTTCGGGCTCATATGAAGATATGGTTCAAAAAGTGCGCCGAGGAGAGATAGATATTTTATTAGGAGCCTATCATGACACAGAGCTTTATCGAGGAATTGAACTCATTTTTCCATCCATTATAACAAACCCCGTTACTGTTTTTATGCTTCCGAATCGAATTAATGAAGTTAAAACAACAACCGACTTAAAACAATTGAAAGGGGTTCGCCTCGCGGATGAAATTTACAGTGACTTTGTTGAACAACAAATCAACGAATATTCCATTGAAAAAGTTAATACCCCCTATGAACTGTTTGAAAAACTTTTTACCAAAAAAGCTGATTATATTTTAATCAGTCAATATAAAGGTCTGATTGAAGCTTATAAACTCGGCTTGCGCGAACAAATCAGCATGGCCCATCAATCTTTATGGAACATTCCTCTGTTTGTCGGCGTTTCCAAGTTATCTAAATATCGAAAATTGTTAACACAAAAACTAACTCATTACGCAAAAGACTCAAAAAATACAGATATTTTGCGTGAGCGTCTTATTGAAATAGTTACGGAAGCCGAGAAAAAACATCAAGGAATTGTCCCGCCGACTTTCGGGTTGGAAACACTAGAAGAAACACCGGAACAATAATTTATTGCGGATAAAATAGAATATACCTTGTTGTTGCTTGACCTTTATCCAACAAAACGCTAAACTTGATTACAAGTTAAAGAAAGGTTTTGAACATGGTTTTGTTAATTCATCATCCCTCATCCCCTTTTGGACGTAAAGTCCGAGCTATTATGAGCGAAAAAAAAATGCTTTTTATTCTCAAAGAGGATACGCCATGGAAACCCTCTGAAGAAGTGTTTAAGTTGAATCCGGCCGGAGAGTTACCGATTTTTTTGAACGATGGTGACATTATTTCAGGACACTATGCCATTACCGAATATCTTGAAGAAACAATAAAAGAAACCCCGCTTCTGTTTGGAACTCCGCTTAAAAAGGCGGAAATCAGACGATTGACTGATTGGTTTGATACAAAATTCTATCGAGAAGTTTATCGCAATTTGGTTCACGAAAAAGTCAATAAACGTTTTGCTTTAGGACTGGCTCCTGATTCAAAAATATTAAAAATAGGTTTAAATAACTTGTCTTTTCATATGGAATATATGGATTGGCTTTTGGAACGTCGCAAAAATTTGGCTGATGATGAATTATCTTTAGCTGATTTAACCGCAGCCGCTCACTTGTCAGTTATCGACTATCTTGGAGATGTTCCTTGGGATGATTTCCGTAATGTCAAATTATGGTATTCTCGCCTAAAATCTCGTCCTTGCTTTAAGGATATTCTAAAAGACAATATTCGCGGCATTTTACCGGCGAAACACTATGCAAATCTTGATTTTTAGGATAGCTCATGAATAAAAAAAGCTTTATTTGGGTATTGCCGTTGATTTTGTGTTCTTGCACCTACATCTCCAAAGGGAGCGGTCAAGTCGTTTATCACTGGGAAAAAACGCACACCGGTGTTGAAAAATTTTCTCGTGATCACGCAGAATGTCTTATGGCAGCAAAAGAGTTTAAATTAATGCCCGATTTCAGGACATGGTTTTACACAGAAGAAACAAAACTTAACACTCGAGCAGATTGGAACTCATCCAAAGGTATTTGGGCCTCCTATGTTCCCTATCCCGGAGCACAACCTTTAATCGTCAACTCTCGGTATGATGACCAAGATATCAGTCCGGCAAATTATGCAAAATGTATGCGCAGTAAAGGATACTGGAAACGAGAACGTGATATTCCCGAAATTACCAATATCAACTTGTATCGCGCAAGGAAACCTGCGCTCAGACAACCTTTCGGTTTTGAAGATTTTTAAAAAAATACAAATGAAGATTTGTTGATGGTTGACCTATTTTTCTTGGCGTCAATCAAAATCAGTTGTAAATTACGTTTGAATTTTATTGGATTTTTAACAGGAATCGAAATGAGTGAAGATATGACTAAAAAACCTGTCGTTTTACAGGTTCTTCCAGAAATGGAAACCGGCGGTGTTGAAACCGGAACTGTTGAAATTGCAGCAGGCTTAACGGAAAAAGGATTTAAAAATTTTGTTGCCTCTCAAGGTGGGCGTTTGACATATGAGCTAGACAAACTTAAGGTCAAACATTTAACATTACCTTTGAAAAGCAAGAATATTTTCACGATGCTTAAAAACGCTAAAAAGCTTGAACATTTTATCAAAGAAAACGGCATAAATATTGTTCATGCTCGTTCACGCGCTCCGGCTTGGAGTGCTTATTGGGCAGCAAAACGCGCCGGCGTTAAATTTGTTACGACATTTCACGGAACCTACGGTTTGGGACCTTGGGGACTGAAAAAAATCTATAATAAAGTTATGACATTTGGTGAACGTGTTATCGTGATTTCAAATCACATCAAAAATCATGTCTTGAACAATTATAAGGTTGATGAAGATAAACTGCGTTTGGTTTTTCGCTGTGTTGATATCGCTAAATATGCGCAGGAAGCTGTTTCGCAAGAAAGAATGATAAAAAAAATTAAGGAATATCATATCGCAGAAGATAAACCCGTCATTCTTATGCCCGGACGCATCACTCGATGGAAAGGACAACACTTGCTCATTGAAGCTCTGCACTTGATGAAAAATAAAAATTATTATTGCATCATCGCCGGAGCAGATCAAGGACGGCACAAATATCTTGAATATTTAAAGAATTTGGTTCTAAAATATAACCTTCAAGGGCGAGTCGGCTTTTTTGGCGCTTATGTTGACGCTCCGGCTCTGATGATGGTTTCTAATATTGTTCTTTCTACAGCAATTGAGCCAGAAGCCTTTGGAAGAGTTGCCATTGAAGGCCAAGCGATGGGAAAAATCGTTATTGCATCTAATATTGGCGGTTCTTTAGATAATACTATTGACGGCGTTACGGGAAAACTGTTTGCCAGCAATGATGCTCAAGCTCTTGCCGATGCTTTGGATTGGGCTCTTACTCTCCCGGAAGCCGAAAAACAAAAAATTTCTCGTGCTGCCGTAAAAAATGCAAGAGATAATTTTACAAAACAAATTATGTGTGATAAGACTATTGAGGTCTATCAAGAACTTATAAAAGAATAAAAAGGAAGAATTTAAAATGGTTGCGATTAAATTACCCGATGGGTCAATTTTGAATATGGAGGACGACATTAACGGACTTGATGTCGCCAATAAGATTAGTCCAAATCTGGCAAAAGCCGCTTTAGCTATTAATGTTAACGGAACATTGCAGGATTTAAGCACTCCTATCACTACCGACGCAACCGTAACCATCATTACCGGTAAAGATAAGGAAGGCTTGCACATTATCCGCCACTCTTGTTCTCATGTTATGGCTCAAGCAGTTAAAGAGCTATGGAAAGATGTTCAAGTCACAATCGGTCCAGCTATCGAAAACGGTTTTTATTATGATTTTGCACGCAAAGAACCTTTTACAACTGAAGACTTTGCAAAAATTGAAGCTAAAATGCATGAAATTGTCAAGCGCGACGAAAAGATTGAACGCATTGTTATGCCGCGTCATGAAGCTATCAAGTTTTTCAAAAATATGGGTGAAAACTACAAAGCCGAAATCATTGAAGATTTACCGGAAAGTGAAGTTATTTCATTATACCGCCAGGGTGATTTTACCGATTTATGTCGTGGTCCGCATGTTCCCTCTACAGGCAAAATCGGTGATGCATTTAAGCTGATGAAAGTAGCCGGTGCTTATTGGCGCGGTGATGCCAGCAAGGAAATGCTGCAACGTATTTACGCTACAGCTTGGACATCTAAAAAAGAATTAGATGAATACTTGAAAATGTTGGAAGAAGCTGAAAAACGCGATCACCGCAAATTGGCTAAAGAAATGGATTTGTTCCACTTTGAGCCTGATTATGCTCCGGGAGCGGTTTTCTGGCATGATAAAGGTTATAAAATTTATCGCCGTCTGATCGAGTATATGCGTAAGCGTCAGGAAAACAACGGCTATATCGAAATTTCAACACCACGCATTATGGATCGTTGTTTATGGGAAACATCCGGGCACTGGGAAAAATACGGTGCACATAACTATTCAGGAAAGACGGAAGATGATAAACAATTTTGCGTTAAACCGATGAATTGCCCCGGTGGTTTGTTGGTTTATAAACAAGGCATTAAATCTTACCGTGACTTGCCTTTGCGGATTGCAGAATTCGGCATGGTAAACCGTTATGAAGCTTCCGGTTCTCTGATGGGGTTGATGCGTGTTCGGGAGTTTACTCAAGATGATGCTCACATCTTCTGCACGCCGGAACAAATGGAAGAAGAATGTGTTAAAACAATGCAGTTGATTTTTGATATTTACAAAGACTTTGGTTTTGACAATATCAAAATCTATCTATCTACCCGTCCGGAGAAACGTATCGGCTCTGATGAGATATGGGACATTTCAGAAAAAGCATTGGCTAACGCATTGGAAAAACATGGCTATGCTTATGAAATCAACGAAGGTGAAGGCGCATTCTACGGTCCGAAACTTGAGTTCATTTTGCGTGACGCTATCGGTCGTGAGTGGCAATGCGGTACGGTTCAAATGGATATGAACTTGCCTCAACGTTTTGATATTTCATATATCGGTGAAGATGGTGAAAAACATCAGCCTGTTATGTTGCACCGCGCATTGTTCGGCTCAATCGAACGCTTCCTTGGTATTTTGATTGAACATCATGCCGGAAAGTTGCCTCTGTGGCTGTCACCGGAACAAGTTGTTATTGCACCGATTGTCAGCGAATTTGATGATTATGCAGAAGAAGTTGCTCGTAAGTTACGCATGGCCGGATTGACCGCCAAGACGGATTTACGCAATGAAAAAATCAACTATAAAATCCGCGAACATTCTGTTGCCAAAATACCGGTTATTGCCGTTGTCGGTGCTAAAGAACGAGAAAACAGAACAGTTACCGTTCGTCGCTTAGGTTCTGACAAACAAGAGGTTTTGAAGCTTGATGACTTTATCTCAGCTTTACAAAAAGAAGCACAGATGCCGTCACAAAACAGATAAGGACACCCCATAAAAAACCCCTCAATCTTTGATGATTGAGGGGTTTTTAATAATCTAAATCTACTTCTGTTCAATAGATAAAGTATTTAACTGCGGTTTGCGGTGCAAGAGAATACTCAAGACCTTAACCAGTTCATTTTTCATTTCTGAACGGTGAACAACAATATCAACCATACCGTGCTCTTTCAGATATTCAGCACGTTGGAAACCTTCCGGCAATTTCTCACGAATGGTTTGCTCAATAACACGGGCTCCGGCAAAACCGATAACACAGCCACGTTCTGCAATATGGACATCTCCTAACATCGCAAAAGAAGCTGAAACACCGCCGGTTGTCGGATCAGTCAAAATAGAAATAAACGGCAGCCCCTTTTCCTTAACCATATTAACAGCGGCTGTTGTACGAGCCATTTGCATTAAAGACAAAATTCCTTCTTGCATGCGTGCTCCGCCAGAAGCTGTTATTGTAATTAACGGATAGTTACCACGAGCTGCAATCTCACCGGCTTTGACAATTCCTTCACCGACAGCTGTCCCCATTGACCCCCCCATAAAAGAGAAATCCATAGCGGCGACAATACATGTAATACCACCAATTTCTCCTTGAGCCACTTTAATCGCATCATTGTTACCTGTATTTTTTCGATAGTTTTTCAAGCGGTCCGTATATTTTTTAGAATCTTTAAAATTCAGCGGATCTTCTTGTAAACGCGGTAAAGTTATTTGTTTGTATTCACCTTTATCAAACAAAAGCTCAAAACGTTTATTCAGCGGTAGGCGTAAATGATGTTCACAAGCCGGACAAACAAAATTGTTTTTTTCAAGCTCTTTATTAAAAAGCATTTGTCCACATTCAGGACATTTAACCCACAAATTGTCCGCAATTTCTTTTGTGGTGATTTTTTTTAGTTTCGGACGGACAAAGTCGGAAAGCCAGTTCATAGTTTTGTATATCCCTTATAGTTATTTTCAGCCCTTAGCAACCGGATGATATCCATCATCTTCTTCCGGTTGTTTTCTGCTAAAGATTTTTTTCAAACGTTCTTTGAAACTCAGCTTAGGTTTTTGAGCTTCAAGCTCTTTTAATGTTTCCAGATTTTCATGGAGATTTTCCATTTCTTTAACCAGCTTCTGCTGTTCTTTACTCAATTTCTTGTTTTGGCGTTTTTGACTACGTAAAGCTTTACGAACCGGAGCATATGACATCCAAGCAAAAAGCTCTCCGATGATAAAGCCCAAAAAGATAAAAAAGACAATTGCCACACTTAATGAAACAGTGATTTCGATGTAAAAAGGCCATAAGTTAAACGTGGCCAAATCGTTATTGACAAACGCAAAAACGAAGATGATGACCAACAACGGCAAACCTATAAGCATTTTTACAATCCCCATGGGAAACACTCCTAAATTAAATGAACCGTTATTTATTTAGCAATTCAAAAAGCTGTTTACCAGTCTTAAAGTGAGGAATATTCCGTTCTTCGACCTGAACTTGTTCACCCGTGCGCGGATTTTTTGCTGTTCTGGGCGTGCGTGTCCGAACAGAAAATGCTCCAAAACCGCGGAATTCGACTCTATCACCTGCCGCCAGCGCCGAAATAATACGATCAAAAACAACGGCAACAATTTTTTCAACATCCTTTAACATCAGATGCGGATTTTTACTTGCGATTTTTTCTATTAATTCAGATCTTGTCACTTTAACTACCTCTTCTTTTTTTTCTTATTAAGTTATCCTTTTTTATTTTAATAATCAATATTACAAATTAAAAAAAAGCCAAAATTAATTCGCTACTTATCCATAGAGTTTTTATTCATCATTCGCTAATTTCGGTAAAGCTTGATGATCCGGCGTTTCTCCCAATTCGATATTTTCTATTTTTTGAATTCTTTTACTGATTTTTCCGGAAGATATTCTAATTCCATCGACATCTTCATTGGCTTGCTTGAAATGACGACTCAAGCTGTCTATTCGTCCATCCAAACGAACAATATCCTCAACTAGAACGCTGACTTCTTTTTGAATCACGCCGGCCATTTCCCGCATTTTGGCATCCTTTAGAATAGCACGGATTGTGTTAAGTGTTGCCATCAATGTTGTCGGAGAAACAATCCAGACTTTTGATCGATACGAAGCCTCAACAACATCTGTGAAATTTGCATGCAACTCAGCATAAATCGCTTCACTAGGAAGAAACATTAATGCCGACTCGGCTGTTTCACCAGGCAAAATGTATTTTTCCGAAATATCTTTGATATGCTTTAAAACCGAAGCCCGAAAAAAGCGATCTGCTTCAAGCTTTTCGCGCTCATTTGAAGCATTACGTAAAGCATGATAACTCTCTAACGGAAATTTAGCATCAATAACTATTGTTCCCGGAGGATTGGGAAGTGTTAACACACAATCTGCCCGTTTGGTATTGGGTAACACAACTTGAAAAGCATACGCATTCGGCGGCAAAATTGATGTTACCAAATCATTGAGTTGGATCTCACCAAAAGCACCTCGCGCCTGTTTATTAGATAAGACCTCTTGCAAAGAAACAACTTGTTCCGATAATGAAGATATTTTTTGTTGTGCCACATCAATTTTAGCCAGACGCTCACGCAAATCAGTTAATGTTTCCGTTGTCTTAGCGGCATTTTGCTGAAGCCCCTCGCCGACACTTTTGGTAACAGCCAACAGCTTTTCATCCATAATCTTTAAAACAGCCAGTTTCTGTTCTTGTATTGCTTGAGCGATTTTATTCTGCTCTGCAGCATTGTATTCTCCAAGCTGAGATAAACGTCCGGCTAATTCAGCCTGACCGCGCAGCAAAATATCACTGAACGAATGCAACTCTTTTTTACTGCGTCGCATAACTAAAACAATAACATTTATCAGGCACAAAAACCCAATTACAGATAAAAGAATAAGTTCTGCCTGTTCACGGTTTATGTTATTTAGAATCTGCAAAACGACGTCCCATTCTTAAGAATTTTTCAGTACGGCGTTTTTTCAACTCTTCACCATTCATGGGGAGCAATTCTTTTAAATGCTTTAAAATACTATCGCCAACTCGTTCAATTGCCACCTGAGGATCTCTGTGTGCGCCCCCCAAAGGCTCTGAAATAATTTCGTCAATCACACCCAAATTGCGCAAATCTTGAGCTGTCAGTTTTAACGCCTCTGTTGCTTCCTTAACTTTATCAGCCGAACGCCATAAAATAGAAGCGCACCCCTCAGGAGAAATAACGGAATAAATAGAATGTTCCAACATCAAAACTCTGTTGGCTGTCGCAATAGCAATCGCACCACCGGATCCGCCCTCACCAATCACGACAGAAACTATCGGCGCTTTAACCTGCAAACATTTTTCAATAGATGATGCAATTGCTTCAGCTTGTCCGCGAGCCTCAGCCTCAACCCCGGGGAAAGCTCCGGATGTATCAACAAAGGCAATTACCGGCATATTAAATTTGTCAGCCAAATCCATTAAACGTTGAGCTTTACGGTATCCTTCCGGCTTAGCCATACCAAAATTATATCTCATACGGGTTTCAATATCATGGCCTTTTTCTTGCCCTAAGACGACGACAGAAATCCCCTTAAAGCGACCGATACCACCGATCATAGCCTCATCATCAGCGAACAGACGATCTCCGCACAGCGGCGTAAAATCTTCAATCAGAGCATGAACATAATCCAAACAATGCGGCCGTTGAGGATGGCGAGCAACTTGAGATTTTTGCCACGGCGTCAAGCTCGAATAAGCTGTTTTCATCTGTTTTTCCAACTTTTGCTGCAAGCGGTTTACCTCCTGAGAAATATCAACATCTTCATCTTGAGCGAGCATCTTCAAGCTTTCAATTTTAGATTCCAGCTCAAAAATGTTTTTTTCAAAATCTAAAACAAGGGTATTGGAATTATTATTCATTTTTTTCTCTTTAATCTTAATTACATAGTTTTGCCTTCTGTATAACACATTTTTTTAAAAATTCGACTCTTAATTTTAGTTTTTGTGCAAGAAGTGGGATTTTTTGTTGGAAAAGCTAAGATTTTTTTATAAGATGTGGACATGTTAACTAAATCGGAGGTATCGCATTTTGCTGGCAATTTCCTTTTTTGCATTAATTTTTTCATCTTTAGTATGGCTTATTCTTTCTTTTCGCTTTATTTCCGATAATCTCGGTACAGCGTCTTTTTTTAGTGTAGGAATTGCTGAGGTCGCTGCCTATTTAGCCATTATTTGTCTGCCAATTTTTTTAGCATGGTTGGTTTTCAGCTATGCCAACCAATATTTACAGAATCGAAAAACATCTGCTCAGTTGCAAATGCTTTTCGGACAAATGAAAAAAAATCAAGATTATTCAGATTTATTGGCAAGAATCATGATTGAAACCGAACAGCAAGTAAAAGATGGATTTATGCTGAATCGCTTTGACTTGCTAATTGCAGATGTCAACGAACTATTGGCGGAAATCATTCAAGCCTGCAAAATTGCTTCTCCCGAACAAATTGAACGGCTTTGGGCGAAGGTACAGAACGGCGGAAAATGGTCTTTCGGAAAGGTAATTATTGAGGTAAACAACGCTCAACCCAATTTTCAGATGCGTGTTTATGAGAAAGCTAATCGCGACACGATGCTGGGCGGTGCCATTATGGAATTTTGCGCAAGATACCAAGCTCTTATTACTTTGCTTGAAAAACATGACCATGATAAAACTTTTTTGAATATGATTGAAACAGGTATCATGGGTAAAACATATTCTATTTTTGCTCCGATTTCTGATGAAATTCGGAAAAGTCGTGAAAGCGCAACTCTATTTACGCAGCAACCTCAATCCTTTGCTCCTGTAAACAAAGAGCAACCTTCTTTTGCTCAACGTCAGGGCCCTAAAAACTCTGTTGTTGAAAAGAATGATGTTTTTTCCGAAGAATCTGTAAAGCCGTCGTTCTTAAATAAAGTTGCATTTTTCAAGAAGAAAGAAGAGCCTCAAACAGAACAGAAAGATCCTTTTTCTCAGGCTCTGGAGCGCAGCTTCGGAACACCACCTTTTGAATCTGCTCAATCCCCGCGTATTGATATATCAAACACAGAAGATACTTCTTTTTCCGCTTTTGAAGAACCGCGTTTTGATATTTCAACTCCGGAGGAAGAAGATGATGATGAACCGCACCATATTTTACAAACTCAGCAACATTTGGACAGCCTGAAAAAAGAATGGGGTTCATTGGCTGCCCCCTCTGTACAACAGGAAGAAGATGATAATTTTGCATACCCTTTCGGCAACTGGACAGACGAACAGAATTATGACAAATGATGCGGCTGTTTAATTATGTAACACTTTTATGTTTGGGATTTTATCTTCCGGCAATCGCTGGCGAAATACAAGTGACAGACAGAATCCCTCTGTATGGTGGATCTGTATATAAAGATAACTTTTCTCATTTTAGTTATGTTAATCCCGATGCCCCTAAACAGGGACGTATTGTGATGCCTGCTTATGGCGGATTTGATAATTTTAATCCATTTATTTTTAAGGGAATCGCCTCGCCGGAACATGCTCTTTTAAGCTTGGACACACTCGGCATTGTTCCGCTTGACGATAACACAACGGTCTATCCCTTGCTTGCTAAACAATTTGAATTGCCTGATGATAAATCTTTTGTCGGCTTTATTTTAGATGAAAAAGCCGTGTTTAGTGATGGTTCTCCGGTTATGGCTGATGACATCATCTTCAGTTATAATGTTCTAATTGAAAAGGGAGCTCCGTTCTACAGGGTTTATTATGGCGATGTTGATCATGTTGAAAAAGTAAGCTCGCGTCATGTTCGTTTTTATCTGAAAAAAGGAACAAAAAATAAAGAGCTTCCTCTTATCTTGGCTCAACTGAAAATTTATTCTGCAGTCGATTGGAAGAATAAGGATTTCAGCAAACCTGAGCTCCGAGTACCACTGGGGAGCGGTCCCTATATTTTAGAAAAATTTTCACCAAACAAATATCTCGTATTCAAAAGGAATCCTGATTATTGGGCAAAAGATATTCCCAGTCGCAAAGGCTTTTTTAATTTTGATGAAGTGCGTTACGATTATTATCAGGATACAACAGTCACTCTACAAGCTTTGTTTTCAGGAAATATTGATGTCAGGGAAGAATATATCGCTAAAATTTGGGTGAGCGGTTATGACAATGACATCGTTAAATCTGGACGGATAAAACAGGAAAACTTAAAACATAGTCAACCGGCAAACCTTCAATTTTTCGGCTTTAACACCAGACTGGAAAAATTTATGGATCGTAGAGTTCGACAAGCTATCGGTCTCACATTTAATTTTGACTGGGCAAATGACAAGCTTTTCTACAATCAATATCAACGCTTGTTCAGTTATTTTACAAATACCGGAATGGAGGCTATTGGCCTCCCAACAGGAAAAGAATTGGATATTTTGAAAAGGTATAAAAATAAACTTCCGAAAAGTGTGTTTACTCAAGCTCCTGCTCTTGCCGAGCATAAGAATTTTGTACAAACCCGCGCCAACTTAAAAAAAGCCGTGAAACTTCTTAATGATGCCGGCTATGATTTTGTTGACGGGGTGATGACGAATCTAAAAACCCAAGAACCTCTACAATTCGAAATTTTAAGCAATTCGGCTAATGGTTCTTCTTTTACACGAGTTATGTTACCCTTTATTGAAAATTTGAAAAAAATCGGAATTAAGGTTTCATTCCGAAACTTAGAACCGAATATATTTAAAAATAGACTGGATAATTTTGATTTTGAAATGGCTATTCTTTCTTTGGGAGTTACAAACCTCCCAGGAAATGAACAAAAAGAAATGTGGGGCTCACAGGCTGCCGATATAAAAGGAAGTTATAATCTGGCAGGCGTCAAAAACCCTGTCATTGATGACCTGACCAGCTTGTTGGTTGCCGAAGAAAAACGTGAAGATTATGAGGCTACCGTGCGTGCTCTTGATCGGGTTTTACTTAATGAACATTATATTATTCCACAATGGTTTGCTCCCTATAAACGAGTGGCTTATTGGAACAAACTCAAACATCCGGAAACTAACGTTAAAGCCGGATTTGATATTTTTACATGGTGGAGCGAACAATGAGAAACTATATTCTGAAAAGGCTTATGCTTATTCCTTTGACGCTCTTAGGGATTATGGCTATCAATTTTATGATTATCCAATTTGCGCCCGGCGGACCGGTTGAACATACCTTAGCTAAATATCAAGGCATGAACGTGGATACAAAAGGACAATTTTCAGGTTCGACAGCGATGAATAATTCCTCAGCGCAGTACCAAGGTGCCAGAGGGGTTCCCGACGACTTAATCAAAGAGCTGGAAAAACAATTTGGCTTTGATAAACCATTAAGCACTCGTTTTTTCCGGATGATCGGAAGTTATGCGCGCTTTGACTTTGGAAAGAGTTTTTATCTTGATAAAACAGTCTGGCAACTCATTAAAGAGAGGATGCCGGTGTCTGTTTCTCTTGGTTTATGGTCAACACTTATTATCTATCTCGTTGCCATTCCTTTGGGGATTAAAAAAGCCGTTAAAGATGGATCGACATTTGATTTGATCACCTCTTTTGCCATTATCTTCGGTTCTGCAATTCCGGTCTTTTTATTTGCTGTTTTTCTGATTGTCTTTTTTGCCGGTGGCACATATTTTCAATGGTTTCCTCTTCACGGATTAACTTCTGACAATTGGGAGAATCTATCGACGCTTGAAAAAATTGCCGATTATTTCCACCACATTGCTTTACCGGTTATTGCCATGACAATCGGCGGATTTGCAAGTTTAACCCTTCTGACAAAAAACTCTTTTCTTGATGAAATTAATAAGCCCTATGTTCTTACGGCCAGAGCCAAAGGGCTTAGTGAAAATGAAGTTTTATATAAACATGTCTTCCGTAATGCAATGTTGATTGTTATTGCAGGTTTTCCCTCTCTTCTTATCAAAATGCTCTTTACAGGTTCTTTGTTGATTGAAGTTATTTTCTCTCTTAACGGAATTGGGTTGCTTGGTTATGAAGCCATTATGACACGAGATTATCCGGTCATTTTCGGAACAATGTATATTTTTGCTTTATTAGGCTTAATTCTTAAGTTGTTATCCGATATTACCTACACCCTGATTGATCCGCGCATTAATTTTGATGCTTAAAATTTGCGATCGAATCGCTTGGCAAACAGATGCTTATCAATCCCGTTAATGGTCTTTATTTTTTGATTACTTAAAATCGTCGGAAGTTCCATCCCTAAAAAGACACTCCGTTCATCGGCATTGTCAACAAATGCGGTTACGTTTCCTGCGCCTTGCTCGATAAAACGACGAGATGCCGTCCGCCATAAGAAATTGACTTCGTCTTGTTTTAAGCGCGGGTGTTCGGTATCTAACCCCATATCTATCATCTTAACACCACAAGGGGTTAAATCCAGCATTTGATAACCTGGATTTTTTTGAACAAATTCTAAAGCAAGCTGCTTATTCTTTTTGGTCGGTTGATAGCTAACACTATAAATGACTAAACGATCAGGTTGGGTATCAACATCAAAAGTTTTAGCCACATTTAATGCTTCATCATAAAAGTCATCCATTTTTATTTGTTCCTTTTATTTTTGACAATATCCAAAGTTCCATTAGATACGATAATATCAGCCGTATCATTATCTCCAATTTCACCATCTAATATTTTTATTGCCAATTTATTCTCAATTTGATTCTTTAGCAACCTTTTTAACGGACGGGCACCATAAACGGAATCATACCCGTTATTGACAATCCAGATAAACGCAGTTTCACTAACATGCAAGTGAATATTTTTATCTTTCAAGCGTTTTTCGATATTCTCAATTTGGATTTGTGCAATTTCTTTAATGTTGTTTTTATCCAACTTATGAAAAATGGTTATTTCGTCAATACGGTTGATAAATTCAGGACGAAAAGAACCTTTTACTAAATCCATGATTTTAGCGTAAACTTTTTTTGCATCATCAGCTCCGGTCGCATTTATCAAAATCTCAGAACCTAAGTTTGATGTCATGATAATGATGGTGTTTTTGAAGTCTACAGTTCTCCCTTTTCCATCAGTCAATCGTCCATCATCCAGAACCTGCAACAAAATATTAAACACGTCAGGATGTGCTTTTTCAACCTCATCAAACAAAATAACCTGATACGGTCGACGGCGAACAGCTTCCGTTAAATATCCACCTTCATCATAGCCGACATATCCCGGAGGTGAACCTATTAAACGAGCAACCGCATGCTTTTCCATATATTCAGACATATCAATACGCAACAGAGCTCCCTCATCATTAAACAAAAACTCTGCCAGCGCCTTACTCAGTTCGGTTTTTCCCACGCCTGTCGGTCCTAAAAACAAAAATGAACCTATCGGCTGTTTGGCATCGCTAATACCGGCTCTGGAGCGTCGAACCGCATTAGATACTGCAGCAATTGCTTCTTTTTGCCCGATAACACGACGTCCTAAAAATTCTTCCATATGCAACAACTTTGTCCGTTCGCCTTCAAGCATGCGATCAACAGGAACCCCTGTCCATTTAGATACAACAGCAGCGATACTTTCGGCTGTTACCGTTGCCTCAATACTGTCTTTGTGCGCAGAAGTCTTTTCTTCATCGACTTTAATTTTTTGCTCTAATTCAGGAATAATACTGTATTGTAATTCTCCTGCCCGTTCAAAACGACCTTCTCTCTTAGCTATTTCAACCTCTATTTTGGCTCTGTCCAATCTTTCCTTCAGCTCGGTCAAATCAGCCAACCCTTGTTTTTCATCGTGCCATTTTTCATTTAAGGTTTTGGCCTTCGCTTCTAATCCGGATATTTCATAGCCGATCAGCTCCAGACGTTCTTTTGATTTATCGTCATCTTCTTTTTTCAGAGCTTCTCGTTCTATTTTTAACTGCAATATACGGCGCTCAAGTTCGTCCAACTCTTCCGGTTTAGAATCGATGGACATTCGCAATGAACTTGCCGCCTCATCCATTAAATCAATCGCCTTATCCGGTAAAAATCTATCTGTTATATAACGGTTTGATAATGTAGCTGCCGCAATCAGAGCGCCATCTGAAATACGAACACCATGATGCAATTCAAACTTTTCCTTAATTCCGCGCAGAATGGAAATTGTTTCTTCTACCGTCGGTTCATCAACATAGACTGCTTGAAACCGTCTGGCTAAAGCGGCGTCTTTTTCGACATATTTTTTATACTCGTTTAATGTTGTCGCACCTAAACAATGTAATTCGCCTCGAGCCAATGCCGGCTTCAAAAGATTAGAAGCATCCATTGAGCCTTCACTGGCCCCAGCCCCCACCAATGTATGCATTTCATCAATAAACAAAATGATATTGCCTTCAGAGGCTTCAACATCCTTCAAAACAGATTTCAGGCGTTCTTCAAATTCCCCACGGAATTTTGCTCCGGCAATTAATGCTCCTAAATCTAAAGACAACAGGCGTTTATGGCGCAAACTTTCAGGAACATCATCATTGACAATTCGGATTGCCAAACCTTCAACAATTGCGGTTTTTCCTACTCCCGGCTCACCAATCAACACAGGATTGTTTTTGGTGCGGCGGGACAAAACCTGTATTGTACGACGAATTTCGTGTTCGCGCCCAATAACCGGATCAAGTTTTCCCTCTTTGGCTTTTTGGGTAATATCAATCGTAAATTTTTTCAATGCCTCAAAATTATCTTCAGCGCTCTCACTATCAGCAACACGCCCTTTGCGATATTCATTAATTGCCTGATTTAATTTTTCAACAGAAACACCGCCGTTTTTTAAAATTTCATATGCTTCATTTCCGGCGGTCATTGACAAAGCCTGAAAAATTCTCTCAATAGTGACGAATTTATCTCCTGCTTTATCCGCTAATTTTTCAGCCTCCATCATAACTTGGGTAAATTCTTGTGACATAAGACTCTGGACAGCTGCACCTCCGACTTCCGGAAGCTTAGAGAATGCATTTTCTAACTGACCTCTTATAGCCGATAAATTTCCACCTGATTGCGTTATCAGATTAATAATTTGTGCCTCTTCAAGCAATCTCTTTAACAGATGCAATGGGGTTATATATTGGTTTTTACAAGAGGCAGCCAATTTGATGACATCTTGAATAACATCTTTTGATTTAGAAGTCAGTTTTTCAAAATCCATAATTTTTCTCCTTTATGTCTTTATATCTAATATAAGTCATGAAAAGGGAAAAAATCAAGGAAGTGATAAATTATTTCTTAGGAAGAAGGGTTATTGATGTAATTTCTGATGGGGCAAATAAACGCATCATCGGTCCCCATGTGCCGGCACCGGAAGAAACATAAAGATCAATCCCGTTAACCTGATATTTTCCAGACAAGTAGCCACTGTTTGCTTTTTTCACAAAATAGTGCAACGGGAATATTTGTCCGCCATGCGTATGTCCAGACAACATCAATTCATAATTAAATGATGTCAAATTATCAATCACACTAGGATTGTGGGACAATAAAACGCGAAAATTTTCCCGACTGCTGTCCTTTAGAGCTTTTTCAAAATTAATATTAAAAGTCGGATGCGAAAAAGCGGTGTAAGCATCAGGAATCCCAGACAGAAAAACATTAAATGGTTTCAACAAAATACCACGATTGAACAAAATATGAAAATTGAGCTGTCGCGCCTTATAACTCCAAGCATTCAGTCCAGCGAAAAACTCATGATTCCCCACAACAGAATAAATACCATAAGGGGCGTTGAGTTCTTTTAAAATATCAAGTTTGCTATCAATTTTGGGAAGAATGTCATCCATAATATCCCCGGTTAACACGATGACATGCGGCGCCAACGCATTTACCTCATAAACAATTTTACGAATCCGTTCATTCGGTGTGCTACGAGTGATATGCAAATCGCTTACCTGAACTATCCGCATTTCTTTTTTTATCAGAGGAGAAATAAATTCAAGTTCTTTAACTTCAGGATAACGTATTCCTTCTTTCAACGCATATCCTGTCAGTAAAATTGCGCAAATAAACACAACTAAGTTTGCCTTATTTAACACGCTGACATTTTTAGGGTTTAATGACCAAATATCAAGGCGCAACAAGCAACTCATCCCATAAATGGCATACCAAACAATATCCCGCATCATTAATAATGTCAGGAAAAGAATCATAAAACCAAACAGTGAGTAGCCGATATAGGCTATAATATTAAACCAACCGGTATCAAACTCATAAATACAAGATATATTATAGACGATCAGAGGCGAAAACCAACCGAGCAAAATGAAAAAAGAAAGCCATATTTTAACAGATAACTTAAAACCGCTATAACCAGCAATTGTTTTTATCATAATTACCGAACAAGCAATAAAGATAATGAGCATTGATAAATAAAACAACATGCCGACACCTCCGTCCGTATTCGGTAAAATAATATCATCAAAAGTTAAAGATTATCTTAAACAATTATAAAGCGGCAGCAACTTCTGCTTTGCGACGACCACGCGGGCGAGCTGCTTTAGGTTTTTCATCATTTTGAGATGAAGTAATCTCTGCTGCAGCGGTCTCCGGGCTAATTTCAATAACCTTAAATTCCCGTTTAACAGGGGTTTCAGAAGCTGCTGTTTTAGCAATTTCCACATTTTCGCTAACCGCAACCTCGGCAGTTTCCGCTGTTTCACTCTCATTTGAAACACGTGGTTGGCGTGGTTGCTGCATCTTACGCTCATTAATTTCGGTAACGATTTTGCGGTAATGTTCAGCATATTGGCGAAAAACTTCTGCTTCAACAAGATCACCATTTCCTTGAGCTTCTTTGGCGAGCTCATTATATCGCTTGATTAAATCTAATGCCGTACCACTGCACTTTCCGGCAGAGCTTATGCTGTCAAAACGATAATTTAATGAAAGAATTTGATTGTTATAGTTGTTATTACGAAATTTATTATTTTTTTTCATATAAAATACCACACTTCTTCTTTCGGCAAACCGAAAGTTATTAATGACTAAATAAAATTTTGTTTTATGGAAATAAAAGGCGCCAAACAAAAAATAAAAAAAGCCGCCGAACGAATGCATATTACAGATAAATTCGGCAAATGCAACCTATTTTTTTAAGATTATGCACCTTTCAATTCCATTTAAATCTTTTATTATTTGGAGCAGTTTGAAACCATAACCGCAGAAAAGCGCACTGACCTCTGCAGCCTGTCCAATTCCAACCTCTAAAAAGACTATTCCGTTATCGGTCAGAAGCCGAGGCATAACCTGAGCCAGTTTACGATAACTCTCCATCCCATCTTCTCCGCCATCTAACGCAGACAATGGATCATAGCGGCGAACCTCGTCATCCAGACTATTGATGTCTTCCGTCGGAATATACGGCGGATTTGAAACAATAACATCAAAGCATTCGCCCATTTCATCAATGAAATTTTCAGCAAACCAATTCATATGTCTAAATGACACTCGCTCCGACACCTGTAATATATCGGCATTATTCTTTGCAACTTCAAGGGCTTTTGTTGAAATATCAACCCCACATCCTTGCAAATTTTGAAATTCAGATAAAACGGACAACAAAATACAACCGGAGCCTGTTCCTAAATCCAATATATTTGCAACATCATGCAGACGAATATAATCAATGGCGGCTTCCACCAATACCTCCGTGTCCGGCCGAGGTGATAATACATTTTCATTTATTTTGAAATCATATTTATAAAAACCCTTGGCGCCTAAAATCTTATCAACTGGCTTATGGTTTATTCGCTGATCTATCATACTAAAAAAACGTTGTGACTGTGCCGGTGACATCCCTTTGTTATAAAACAAAACCTCTCCAGCCTCACAGCCCAAAACACCGGCCAATAAGATGCGAGCATCAAGACGAGCATTGGGGACTTGCCCCTTTCGTAATTTTTCAGTAGCTGTATCTAAAAATTTTTCAATATTTGAATCCATCGTTCATTCCATAAAAAAAGCACCTTTTTTATAAGATGCCGCACAAATCTAAAAAATTTATGAACGAATATATTCTTCCTGACGATATGTTTGTTTTTCTGAGGAATTTTCATTATCCTCACCATGATTAAGCGCCCAAACTTTACGAAAACGTACGGACATGCGCTCCCTGAAAGCACTAAAATCTTCCTCTGACATCTCAGAGAAAGGGAGATTTTTTTTAACAGTATCACTATGTGCTTCAATCATTTTCATGTTTTTCCTTTGTTTGTTCTATTATATTAGCACAAATTTGACTGCATTTCAAGTAAAACAAGTTCTTTTAATTTGTCAAAGGCCTTTTGTTCAATCTGGCGAACGCGTTCACGGCTAATTCCATATTTCATTCCGATATCTTCTAAGGTTTCAGCTTCCTCACTCAGCATTCTGTTTCGAATAATATAGGCTTCTCGTTCATTCAATTTGTTTAGACAACGATGCAAAACAGCAGCCTTAAATCCAGCCTCTTGCTTACGAGCCAAACTATCTTCAACATTTTGAGATTTATCAGCAATCAAATCTATCCGCTCATTGTCATCTTCATCCGAAACCGACACATTCAAAGATGTGTCCCCCCCTAGACGACTATTCATCTCGCGAACTTCCGCTTCATCAACGACCAATTCTCTGGCTATCGTTTTTACAACTTCCGGCTCAAGCTCTTTATTTTCATAAATTCCAAGACGGGCTTTAATCCGATTCAGATTATAAAACAGTTTCTTTTGGGCAGCACGAGTTCCTATTTTAACCAAAGACCATGACCGCAAAATATAGTCATTTATTGCCGCCTTAATCCACCAAATAGCATAAGTTGACAGACGAACTTTTTTGGATAAATCAAACTTTTTTACCGCTTGCATTAAGCCGATGTTAGCTTCAGAAATCAAATCTGACAGAGGTAAACCATAGTGCCGATAATTAAAAGCGATTTTTGCAGCCAGACGCAAGTGAGAGGTGACCAGAATTTGAGCTGCGCTCATATCTTGATTTTCTTTAAAATTGATAATCAGGCGATTTTCTTCATCTTCACTCAAAACAGGAAAACGTTTAATCTGCTCTAAATATGATGCCAAACTACCATCACTCAACAGAGCAGGAAGATTAGATGATGTTCTAAGTACAAGTTCTGAACCAATACTCATAAAATTCAACCTCTTTTCAATATCTATCCGGCTATAAACATAAGTTTATTTTGCCATTTTCCAATATGCTGGCAAGAGTTGATATTACTTTTTTTTATAAGAAATTGCAAGTTTCTTTTTATTGTTGGGCACTAATATAAAAGGATAAGGGAGTTTCGGGAATAAAATTCAAAACTTCAGCTTTTATTCGCTCTTGCTCCGGATACATCAAAACGAAGATATCTTTTTCCACTATCTTATTGTTTCCGCGACATATTTTAAATGATGAAGGCAAAATACCATCATTGATTTTTAAAGTTATCATCCTATTGGCAACCTCTCGATTATCATTCGGATGAAATGTTGAAACATCGACCTCAACAAGTTCTCGAATCCCTTTATAAATCAGGTGCTGGCGGCGATATTGATAAATATTATCAGCCACTTCTTGCTGCTGTACCGCCTGTATTGTCTGCCGAACTTTTTCCAACAAGTTCTCACAAGATGGAAAAGCACGCCCCTTTTCCTCTTTATTGACAACATTACTTTCAATAACTCCAACAACTTCCTGAGGAACGCCAAAAACATTTAATGGAATCTCATTGCTTTTATTGGCAGCGGCTTCTGAGGCAGCAACATCTTCCGCCACAGTATCAAGATAATTGCCGACTTGCTGCAACAAATCAGTAACAGAGTTATCTTGCGCATGAACGGCATTGGCAAACAAACACAAGGCGCAAACACAAGCAAGATAACGCATCATACATCTCCTAGAAATTGATTGAATTCGGTGTTCTGGGGAATGGAATAACATCACGAATATTGCCGATGCCGGTAACCAACATCATCATACGTTCAAATCCCAAACCGAAACCGGCGTGCGGTACAGAACCATAGCGACGAGAATCGAGATACCAGTCATAATCAGCTTCGGTCATCCCCATTTCTTTAATGCGATTGACTAAAACATCATATCGTTCTTCACGCTGAGAACCACCAATCAACTCACCAATACCCGGCACCAAAACATCCATTGCGGCAACGGTGCGACCATCATCGTTCAAGCGCATGTAGAAAGCTTTAATTTCTTTCGGATAGTCACGAACGATAACCGGACGTTTGAAGTGTTTTTCAGCCAAGAAGCGTTCATGCTCGGTTTGCATATCAATACCGAATTCCGGTTCATATTCAAATTTCTGACCGGATTTTTTCATAATCTCAATTGCTTCGGCATAGGTAATGCGAGCAAAGCCGTTTTCAACAATATTATGTAATTTATCAAACAACCCCGGTTCGACAAAACGATCAAATAATTCCAAATCTTCATGGCTGTGTTCCAATAAGTGATTGATACAGAATTTGACCATATCTTCCGCCAAATCCATATCATCATAAATATCGGCAAAAGCCATTTCCGGCTCAATCATCCAGAACTCAGCCGCATGGCGGGTCGTATTGGAATTTTCAGCCCGGAAAGTCGGTCCGAAAGTATAAATATCGCCCAAACCCATCGCATACATTTCACCGTTTAATTGACCGGAAACCGTCAGGTGAGCTTCTTTGCCAAAAAAGTCTTGAGAATAATCAATTTTGCCATCAGGTGTTTTCGGCAGTTTATTCATATCTAAGGTAGTCACACGAAACATTTCTCCGGCACCTTCACAGTCAGAACCGGTAATCAGCGGCGTATGAACATAACGAAAACCACGTTCATTGAAAAACTTATGAATTGCATATGACAGCTCTGAACGAATCCGGAAAGCAGCGCCGTATTTATTGGTCCTCGGACGCAGATGAGCAATGGTGCGCAGATATTCGTCAGTGTGTTTTTTCTTTTGCAGCGGATAATCTTCCGGTGCCAAACTGTAAATTTCAACACTCTCAGCAACAACTTCATATTTCTGACTACCGCCTTTGGACTCAACTAAAGCACCTTTAACAGCCACAGATGAGCCTGTTGTTACTTTTTTGACATCTTCATAATTAAGCAAAGTATTATTGGCAATAATCTGGATATTCTTTAAACAAGAGCCATCGTTCAGCTCAATAAATGAAAAATCTTTTGCATCGCGGCGGGTTCTAACCCAGCCTTTAACCAAAACTTCGGCTTGCGGTTGTTCAGAAGCCAAAAGCTTTACAATTTTTGTTCTTTGTAACATTTATTTATTCCTAAAAAATCTCTATTCATCAGATTACTGCCCGTAATCACGCCGACTATATTACAAGAATTGTAACTTGTCCAGATTGACATTTATTTATATACGTATTAAATTTCAATTAGTTAAATTAACTTGGAGATGTATAATGAAAAAACTTGCCTTATTGCTTATCTTGCCGCTGGCTTTGACGGTTAATGCCTGCACATCCAGAATCGGCGCCAATGAATATGCCACAGCCGGAGCCGGTCAGGT
>CAYLIN010000008.1:0-23918 GCA_964383725.1 uncultured Azospirillaceae bacterium
CACAAATCTCTCCATTAGTTTCATCACAGGAAGTTTTATCATACCCTGTACAATCTCTAATGCAGTCGAGAGTCCCCCGTGCATAGCCCTCTGAGCAGGTAAAGTCTGTGGAAGTTTGAACGCTTGGAATATTTCCCTGAGCTGGCAAATAACAAGATTCTCCGCTAAGCTGGGCATGCTGACCTAGGCGTCTTTTGCCTGGAATAGTGACTGAAGAATAGGTATAATATTTAAATCTATCATCACAAACGCAATACTGCCATTTATTATCACAGACCTCTCCGGAAAGAGTGCAATTTCTCTCGTGAACATCTGCCGTTGTATATTGGAATTCATCAGGACATACGCAATCATCCAGTTTATAACACTCCATTCCGGCAATAATGGTGGGTTTTGCTGAAGAAGGAAGTACTTTATGAGAATTACATTCACTGCTGCTGGAGATATAACCTGTGTAATTGCTACATTTGGAGTTAGATCTTGGAGCTGGACCTGAACCACCATCCATTGTGCGAGAGTGACTCTTATTTTCTCCCAAATAGTCCGGTAACCAAGTCACTTTGGCATAAGCATGCGCAAAGGCCAAGCAGCACAAAGAAGCTGCTACTATTATTGTATAGCGCTGTTTCATAACATAATCCTCTTAAAACACATAAAAATCCAAACACCACTTTCAGTGTAACATAAAAATAAAAAATATTCAAACAGATTATTTTTAGGCGATGAAAAGTTCGTTTAAACTTGACAAAACTGGCATTCGTACTCATATAATAACTATATAAAATATAGATATGGAGATGATGTATGCCTCAATATGGTGATTTTGAAAAACAGTTAGCTTCACTTAGAGAAATTCATATGAAAAGAACTCAACATGCTAATATTGATGCTCAATTTAAATATATTCGTCAACTCAACAGTTCTAAATCTGCCCGGCATAATGTTGAAAATATCAACAGAATGCTCCGACTTTTAAATGATAGTCAAAGTCTGGCAAAATCTTATAAAAAATAAAAATTAATTTTTCTTTTTAATGATATTTTCAATAGAATCTAAAGTCTTTTGTACGGTTTTATGAAAACTAATGATTTCTTTCATGTTTATAGAACAGCTTCCATTTTCATAACGACAATATAGTGTGCTAAACCATTTCGCATAAACCTCGCTATCATCAATATGAAAATCTATTGCCTCTTTGCGACAATATTCTGCTTTTGCTCGGTTCCACACATCTTCATCTATACGCACCTGACCATTATTCATATAAATTAACTCTTTGCAATTTTGATAACAGTCCATAATAGCAAAAATTTTGCTATAGCTAATTTTATACTTCTTCAATTCTGCACAAATGATGTTTTCCGGACCGCCGGTAATAATATGAACTTCATGTCCGCGACGCAAAGCTTCAGCTGTAAAATCAGAAAAATATTGAGGATTTTTATCAATCACTCCATGAAAATCAAGCCCGATTTTCAAATATTTTTTATCTTCAATCGGCATTTTCAAAAAGCTCTTTAACAGAATTCGGGCTTAATGCCGATAACGGATTAATCTTGACATTCGGATCATCAATATCTCCGGTTATGCTATAATTGACTGCAAAAACAGTACCGTCTTTTCCGCTCAATAAATTGCCGACAATAGGAATACTCCCTAAAAGGGTATTCAGGCCATAGGCTGGAGCAATTAATCCTTTTACATCAAATTCTTGCAAACGAGTATCATATGTACCGCTACCGCTGATGCCCATTACACTACCAAAAGCTTTGGCTTCGCTCACTTTTAATTCATTATTTTGATATTCAAACGGAGCATCAAAATGCGTAAAAACAATCCCCTCGCCGGTCAATAAATTTACCATTCCCGTAAAAGAGGCTACCGTTAACAACTTTGCTAAAACCGGCGTATTGTAAATATTACAATCCCTGATTTTGGCGTGCCCCACCATCCGTTTATCTGCACCACGACGTGCATTTATGCTTAATGTTCCGCCTCGCATGCTGTCATACAAGCGCAAAAACTTCATGGTTGATCCCGCATCGTTACTTTCAATAGTCAACATATGCTCATCCCCCGGACGCGGTGTATAATCAAGTTTTAAGCGTGATGGCTGTTGTTTCTTTTTTCGTTTGAAAGAGTTTGAAAAATCTCCAATCATGTGAATTTCTTCTATTCCTTTGCCATGGACAATCTTAGCACTACCGGCAAAGTTTCTAATGGCCACCTCATTGTTTGTCCAAAGACTGTTTACGGCGATGTTAATATCCGCTGTTTTTGAATTTTCCCAATCATCGTCATCTTGTGGGGCTTTTTCCTGCGCCTTAAGCTTCTTTCTTCGCTCTTTAGCGGCACGAATATCATCGTCATCTCGCTCAAAGAAGTCTGATAAGTTATAGCTGTTTCCCGATACGGTGATTTTTATTTTTTCTTCAGGCATGTTCAAAAACTCGATCTGCGCCGAAGCTGATGTTTTGGGCCCTTTAATTGAGGAAATATTTATCTCTCTGACATTTTTATCCTTATCTAAATTCAGTCTTCCCTTCAGATTAAAATCCGGTTTTGTCAGGCGAAATTCGGGAATTTGCAAGTCCTTATCTTTATTCATAATCAATTTAATATTTGCAGAACCATCAATGCCACTTTTCTTTTTAAACCCTAAAAATGAATAATCAATTCCGGCAGGACGTAAGTTTGCGTTTATATCTATTTCGGTTTTATCATTATTATAAGTGGTAATAATGGCTTTGGTCGGAATTGCGCCCTTAATATAGGGGGTATTTAAAGCTGCAAAATCAAGCCCTAATTTTTCTTTCATATTACTATCAAAATTAAAACTCATTTGATAGCGGCTGTTGTAATTGCGTTTCTTGAAGTTTTCATCCCATAATAAATTTACAGGAATCCCCTCAAAACTTGTTACCCCTTGCAACAGCATTCCTTCATTTGTAATTTGCAAATCAAGTTTTTTTGCTTCAATATCTTTATCGGCAACAACTTTTTGCAAAACAACATCTTGTAAAACAGATGATATGTTTACTTTTACATCATCCGGTGCCAAATCTTGCTTAAGCTCAAATTCTAATGCCAAATCTGTTTCGGCACTCCCTTTAATACTCTCAGGATTAATTCCCATTTCAGATGTGTAGCCCAACGGTTGATGGTCAATCAATTTCAAAATATCCGTAATTGCACCCATCGCATGCAAATTTATCTTAGCAAAGTTATCCTCTTTGTTCAGATCATATAATTCCACATAACCATTACTCAAGACAATGTCGTCAGAAACACCTTTATTCAGACTGATAACAATTTTATCGTTATAAAAATCAGCTTTTCCGTAAAGTCCGGTAATCCGAGGCATTCCGCTTAAATAATCAAGAGAGGAATCGGCAACAG
The DNA here is from genome assembly GCA_964383725.1 of uncultured Azospirillaceae bacterium. Classification (GTDB taxonomy): domain Bacteria; phylum Pseudomonadota; class Alphaproteobacteria; order RF32; family CAG-239; genus CAZU01. Next base: position 3,400 of record CAYLIN010000008.1, read on the forward strand.
ATGCTGTTCCTCTCAGATTTTGAAATTCAATATTCTTTGTCTTTTTATCATATCCAAAATCAACAGTAAACGAAGCATCGCTAAACATTCCACCAAACAGACTTTCTTTGCACCAATCCCATGCAGCTTCAGAAATATAACGCGGCCAATAGTGAAACAGCTCATCAACAGAAAGTTTTTTGACTTTAGCGTTTAGAGAAAAGCGTAATTTTTCAAGAGATGATTTTAACATATAATCTTTCAAACCTTCCGCTTCTACTCCCCAAACAGCTTCCTGCCCATCCAAATTCAAAACGGCATCTTTAATACTAACCTTATCCAAACCGCCGGAAATATTTCCTTTCAAAATTAATGATGACACATTGAAGTTATCTTTTTCATTATCAGAGAATGCAATATGTCCTTTTCCTCCCTCAAATTCAAACTGAATTTTTTCAATAGCTTCATCAATACTTTTGATCAGATTATTACGATTTTTAGCAACTTTATTAATGTTAATCAAAGCGTCAATCCTCCCATTCAAAGGAACAACGACATCTAAATTGCCCGTCTTTTGATTTTGAGAATCGATCATACTGATTAAATTTTCCGGTATGACATCAGAAAAATAAAATTGCAAAGCTAATTTATTGGATAACGGACGATAAACAGCCTCCAAACCTAATGATGATGGCGTATCGTTAAATTTGACCAAAGCACTGACTTCTGTTTCTAAACTGGCCAGATTGCGGTCAAATCGATAATTCACATCAGATAAGACCCATTTGCGGCCTAAATCGACCTCGTGAAACTCCACTTCGGCATTGCGGATATCAATATCATTAATAAAACTTTCAGGGTAAGTATTATCCTCTGAATTAAAACGCTCCAAAAAATCATCAATATAATCAAAATAATATGTCAGCTTTTTTTGATTAATTTCATCATGCTGTTTTTCCGTATCAACACCATAACTGGTAAAAATATACATCGTCGGATTCATCACCTCGACAGCACTCGGAGCAATAATTCCCTGCAATAACGCTTTGATACTGAAAGACACTGATGTCTTAGGCGCATTTACGATGACGTCATCATTCGTATGGCGATAAACAACATTATTGGCGATAATCCTGAGGGGTTTGATTGAGCGAACAAATTCAAGATTTACAGAATCCAAAGTTACCTGATAGTCAGCATCATCATGATTCAAAGCCTTAATGATGTAAGGCTTCAAAAAAGGCATAGCTATCGGACCGCGATAAAGTTGCCAAACAAACAGCAATACGCAGATCAGAAAAAAGACGCCTATAAAATCAATCACCTTATGGCGTTTATATACTCTAATTCTGTTTTTTCTCATTAGTCCTCAACCACTCAATAATATCGCGGTCATTATAAAAATTATCTAAATCAATATGTCCGCCGCCCTGATAAATCTTTATTGCTTTTGGTTCTGATGCGTGTTCATAAAGATTTTCAGCTAAAAAGACTGGCACAACAATATCTTTACTCCCCCCCATGATAAATAACGGCGCCTTGATTTTTGCAATTTTTTCCAGATTATCGTAACGATCGTGAATAATCAAGTTCAATGGCATCGGCAATGGAAAAATTGCTTTAATCACATTACTCAACGTATCAAACGGAACCTCCAAAATAACACCAGCAAAGGGGGTGCTTTGAGCTGCTGTCCAAGCTGTGCTTACAGCCATGTGAGATCCTAACGACATTCCGTAAACCACAATATTGGAATTTGAAATCCCTTGTTTGTGTAAATAATCTATTGCCGCCCACGCATCGGCAACCATATTTTCGTTGGTTATTTTTCCTTTAATCCCGCCAAATCCTCTATATTCAGCCATAAATGTACCATATCCAGCCGCGGCTAACGGACGCATTTTGTGGTAGAATTTTTCAATATTAAAAGAATTTCCATGATAAAAAACAATGATGGGTTTTCCATCTTGCGGTTTGGTATACCATCCGTATAATTGTGTTCCATCCTTAGATGAATAATGAACTTCTTCTGCTATATAATTGTTATTATGGGCATTTTTGATATCTGATACATCTGATGACGGATGATAGAAAAACCATTGCGGCTTTACATATACAATGGCACAAAAAACTAAATATGCCACAATCAGTAAAACCGGAATTATTTTCATCAACATCTTAAAACCACACACTATTTACCCACCTTATCAGCAAGAGAGGCTGCTAAAAACATATCAATATCTCCATCTAAAACGGCTTTACAATCAGACGTTTCAACCTGTGTTCGCAAATCTTTTACCATTTTATAGGGTTGCAAAACATAGGAGCGAATTTGGTATCCCCAACCATTATCCCCCTGATTGTTGCGCTCAGCTTCGGCGGCATCCTCCCGTTTTTTTATCTCTATTTCATATAAGCGAGCTTTTAGCATTTTCCAAGCGGCATCTCGGTTCTGAAACTGTGAACGCTGATTTTGACATTGAACAACAATACCTGTCGGAATATGGGTAATACGAACCGCGGAATCTGTTTTATTAATATGCTGACCTCCGGCACCCGAAGCACGATAAGTATCAACTCGACAATCGGCTTCGTTAATTTCTATTTCTATTTCATCATCAACGACAGGATAAACGCCCACTGATGCAAAACTTGTATGTCGTCTTGCATTGCTGTCAAACGGCGAAATTCTTACTAAACGATGAACACCACTCTCTGACTTTAACCAGCCATAGGCATTGTGTCCGCTGATTTTAACTGTAGCCGATTTTAATCCGGCAACATCACCTTCCGTTTCTTCAACATATTCTACTTTGTATTTGTGACTGTCAGCCCAGCGGGTATACATACGCAACAGCATTTCAGCCCAGTCTTGAGCTTCTGTTCCGCCGCTGCCGGAATGGACTTCTAAAAAGGCATCATTAGCATCAACTTCTCCACACAACAATGCTTCCAGTTCACCATGCTTGACTTGCGCTTGTAAATCTGTCAACTGTGCCAAAACATCAGAAATAACATCTTCATCGTTTTCACTTTCAGCCAACTCTGCTAAATCACAAAGTTCCTGAAGCGTGTCCTCCATTCTTTTAAAATTTGAAAGACTGAATTCAAGATTGTTTTTTTCGCACATTAATTTTTGTGCGCGCTCCGGTGTATTCCACAACTCGGAATCTGCCGTTAAAGCCTCTAGTTCATCCAATCTGATAAGGGCGTTATCATAGTCAAAGAGACCTCCTTAGCAATCCCAATGATTGCTTTATCTCTTCAACAACTTCATAAATTTCTGCACGCATTTGTGTTATTCCCTAATATTGAGCCCCAAGCTGGAAGTCTGCATCGACATCATCTTCAAAAGCTTCGCTCTCGCTTTCATTATCATTAGCCTCAGCCGACGGTGTTCCGATAACCCGTTGGCGTTTTTCATCAAAATTAAATTCCGGTTTTAAGGCCTCCATAATAACAGATGCATCCGAAGGCTGTGCCGGCTTACCATTATTATAATTGACACGAACCAGTTTAATGCCGGCGGGAATACGAAACGGAATATCTGCCTGATTAGCCAAAGCATCACGCATAAAGGCATTAAATATCGGCAAAGCTGAACCGGCTCCCGTTTCATGGCGCCCCAAGCTTCTCGGCTCATCAAAGCCGACATAGACGGCCACAACCAAGTCCGGTGAAAAACCAATAAACCAAGCATCCTGATTGTTGTTTGTCGTTCCGGTTTTTCCAGCCAAATGGCGATTTAAGCCTCGTAAGCGCGCTGCTGTTCCTCGTTGAGCAACGCCTTCCAAAATACTGGTCATTTGATAAGCACTTAACGGGTCTATCAACTGCTCTCTGGTATCTCCCAGCTCAGGAACTTCCTGTTCATTCCAAATATCGACATTGCAATTTTCACAATTGCGGCGATCATGTTTGTAGATTGTTAACCCGTTTCTATCTTGGATACGTTCAATCAGATACGGAGAAACTTTCTTACCACCGTTAACAATAATTCCATAGGCAGAAGCCATATTCATCAATTTTGTTTCGCTGGCACCCAGAGAAGTAGACAACAACAAAGGAAGATTATCATTAACACCCATTTTTTTAGCATATTCAGCAACCTTTTCCATTCCCACATCTTGCGCCAAACGAACCGTCATCAAGTTTCTGGATTTTTCAATTCCCTGACGCAAAGTCATCAGACCATAAAATTTCTTTGAATAGTTTACCGGTTTCCACTTAGGTAATCCGGGACCTTGGTCCAACACAAACGGTGCATCAAGAATTAAATCTGTCGGAGAATAACCATTTTCCAATGCAGCCAGGTAGACAATCGGTTTGAAAGAAGAACCTGTCTGCCGTTTTGCCTGTGTGGCTCGATTGAATTGTGACTTTTGAAAAGAATAGCCCCCCACCATTGCTAAAACTTTTCCGGTGTGAGGATCTAAAGCGACTAAGCCGCCTTCAACATTTGGAACCTGACGAAGATAGAAAGACATTTCCGGCAGATTTTTTGCTTTAATCTGCGCCTCATTTATCTTTTCGACCCAAATAACATCACCTTTTTGTAATACCTCCGATGCAGAAGCCGGTGGATTGCCTATTCCTTGATTTTTCAGAGTTTTACGAGCCCAACTTAAAACGGAAAACGGGATTTTACCTTTTGTTCCATTTGCCGTTTCAATAACAGCTTTCTCCGCAGACACATCCAAGACGATGGCTTTTTCCCATTGTGAATCTGCACCGCGAGGCATTTCTACCTTGTCAAATTCCTCTTTATAATTCTCATCTAATGGAATATTAACAACAGCACCTCTCCATCCATGACGAACATCATAATTTTTAACCTCATCATGGAAGGCCTTGGTGGCTATTTTTTGCAATCTTGGGTCTAGTGTTGTTCGAATCAACAAACCGCCCTCATATAAAGCATCCTCGCCAAACTCAGATTGAACAAAACGACGAACTTCCTCACTGAAATACTCTCCGCCTTCGACAAATTCACCTTGGCGATCTACTGTTTCTAAAGGTTTATCTTTAGCTATCTCTGCTTGTTCAATAGTGATAAAGTCTTCTTCCTGCATACGGTCGATAACCCAATTACGGCGAGCGACCGCTGCATCATAGCGTGTTTTGGGATGGTAGTTATTCGGCCCTTTGGGAAGAGCGGCAAGATAAGCAATTTCCTCTACAGACAGCTCATCTAATGATTTTCCAAAATAATTTAGAGCGGCGGCAGCCACACCATAAGAACGATTGCCCAAATAAATTTCATTGAGATATAATTCCAAAATATGCTGTTTGGTAAAAGCCTGTTCAATTCTGGTGGCTAAAAGAGCTTCTTTGATTTTACGCAGATAAGACAGCTCTGATGACAACAAAAAGTTTTTAGCAACTTGTTGTGTAATGGTTGAAGCACCGGCCGGACGACGCCCGCGACCGATATTTTTTAAATTTCCAAGGACAGCACGAACGATACCAACATAATCAATACCGGCATGAGAATAAAATTTTTTATCCTCAGCAGCAATAAAGGCCTGTTTTACAAGCTTTGGAATTTTAGCTTCAGGAACAAAAAAGCGCTTTTCCGCCGCATATTCTTTCATCAATTGTCCGTCACCGGCATAAAGTCTTGTCGTAACGGCAGGTTCATATTTTGCCAATTGACGATATTCCGGAAGTTCTTGAGATATCTTCCAAACAGAAGTGATGATTAAAATTAAGCCTATAACCGCAAAAAAGAAAAACGTGCTCAACAGCGACGATAATGTTTTGAACATATTCAAACTACGCCTTATTGTTATGTAACTAGAATCCCGTATAGAAATGTATTACATTTTTAATTTAAAGCTAGATTTTTTTTATACTTTCGGGATAAAAAACGTGTTTTTTCAAAAAACAGAGGCGTGCTGCATGTTATTGAAATAACGATCAATGGCTTTAGCCGCTGAAGTTGCCAGTTTTTTGCGATAATCTTTTTGTTGAAGCTGTTTTTCCTCCGCGGGATTTGACAAATACCCCAATTCCATCAAAACAGAGGGAACATCAGGAGCCTTTAACACGGCAAAGCCCGCAAAACGATGGGTATTATCCAATGTATGAGTCGATTTTCGCATTTCTTGAACCATAAATCCGGCAAATTCAGATGAACGATTCATTGTTTCTCTCTGAGCTAAATTAAGTAAAATATCAGACACTTCTTTCGAATGTTCGGCAAAATTCAGACCAGCAACAATATCGGCTTTATTTTCCTTTTCAGCCAAAGCTGCGGCTTCCTTATCTGACGCTGTTTCCGATAAGGTATAAACAGATAATCCTTTAGCCTTACGATTGCGTGCGCTGTCTGCGTGAATAGATAAAAACAGATCAGCATCGTATTTACGTGCAATTTTCACACGATCACGCAACGGAATAAAAACATCACGGTTACGTGTCAGATAAACCGTATAACCGTATTGTTTTTCAATAACTTCCTTAAGCTCTCTTCCCATCGCTAACGTAATATTTTTTTCATAAACACCAGAAACGCCTATAGCTCCCGGATCAACGCCTCCATGCCCCGGATCTAAGACAATGATTTTCTTACTTTTTCCTTTATTTGAAGCAACGGCTGATTTTGTTTTATTTACAACGGGCGTACTGCTTTTGGCATTATAACGGTCATTACTGAAAGCGTTATCATTCCCAACTTTAGAAGCAAATTCCCGTTCGGATGCAGCCTCCAAGTCAATAACAAAGCGCCAGCTGAAATTGCTTTGCGGCGGAAGCATAAAGACTTTTTTGATAACGGCCGGTTTTTGCAAATCCAGAACCATTCTTGCCCCATTCACTCCGGCGGTTCCCAAGCGCAAACCACTTACAAAACTATTTACTTCTAAAGACTTCTCAATTTTACTGTTAATATCCACATTTTGGGTATCAATTACCAAGCGTTTCGGTTCTGTCAACAGGAAAACTTTATAATCAAATTGAGTGTCAGCATCTAAAACAATGCGCACATTGCCAATTCCTTGTCCGATACGCAAAGAATTTATTTGAGCGGCATCTACAGGACGAATCGCACAGACGCACAGAGCTATCGCCAATACGTAACGCACTTGCGACATAAGTTTCTGTTTTATCCGCCATCCAAATGACACTTTTTACTCCTTTTTAATCTTCTTTTATCAGTATAAACGACAGACAATTACCAATTTCTTAAAAAACATGGTGCAAATTTATTTTATTGTTGTCTTTTAAATCAAAATGTATATTCTGACTGTGTTGTATATTTTAATGTATCGGATACGGTCTTATTCTTTATAAGCTTGTTTTTTCAGGGCCGGCATTTGATACCACCGTTTTATCATAACGAAAAACAGGTACATACAACAAGTTAGGCAAAGTTTTGCCGGATGGGTTTTTTACAGAGGCTTCAAATTAAGTAACGAACAAACACAGCTTCTGTAGTGATGAAAAATTTGATTTTGAAGGATGCGGTTATATCCGCTCTGTTTGTATTATTTGAGCAAATCGTTTCAGATTTTTTGTTTTTATATTCCCATCGGCTTGGTACAATTTATCGGAACAAGTTGTTCCGCGTATGGAGAATTATGATGACGAAAAGAATGCTGATTGATGATACTCAACCAGAAGAAACCAGAGTTGTTGTCGTAAACGGTAACAAACTTGAAGATGTTGAATTTGAAACATCTCATCGCAGACAAATCAAAGGAAATATTTATCTCGGAAAAGTTATGAGGGTAGAACCTTCGTTACAAGCTTGCTTTATTGATTACGGTGGAAATAAGCATGGTTTTATGGCTTTTGGAGAAATTCACCCTGACTATTACAATATTTCAGAAGAAGAACTTGCTGCTATTGATAAAGAAGTTGATGAAATCATTGAAAATAAAAAGCAGGCTATCAAAGAACGAGAATTAGAACGTGAACGTATTCGCCAAGAAAAAGCCGCTGCCAGAGAAGCGGCCCTAAAAGCAAAGGCTGAAGCAGAAGCTACTGCAGAAGTTTCAGATACAGCTCCATCCGAAGAAATCGTTGAGCAACCTATTGCAGAGGATGTAAATATGGAACAATCCTCTCTTTCTGAAAGCGAAGAGGCTGTTTCTGAAAATGCTCCCGAAGCTACAGAAGAAGAAACAACGGATAAAAAACATCGGCAAAAAAAACGTCTGTTAAAGAAAAAAAGACAAAGAAATAAAAAAGACACTAAAGAAACTTCCGAAACAGAAGTTGTCACAGAACAATCTCAACCAGAAACACAAAATGAGGAATCGTTGAAAGTTTTAGCTGAAGAGGCTGGGACTGAAGAAGCTGTCATTTCTGAAGAAGTTGAGGAAAAAGCTTCGTTTTCTGATACAGAAGAAGATGTTGAAAATGATGACGATGATACGGAAAATGACTTTGAATTGCAAAGAAAACTTATTCGTGCTCGTAAATTGTTTCACCGTAGTAAAATTCAAGATGTTATTAAAGAAGGACAAATCCTTCTGGTACAAGTTGTAAAAGAAGAGCGCGGCAACAAAGGTGCTGCCCTTACAACTTATTTATCATTGGCCGGACGTTATTGCGTGTTAATGCCTAATCGCATTAAAAGCGGCGGCGTTTCTCGTAAAATCACCAATGCTGCAGATCGTAACAGATTAAAAGCCATCGTTAAAGATCTTCCTTTGTCCTCGGATATGTCAATTATTGTCCGTACCGCAGGTGAAGAAAAAACAAAAGCAGATATTGTTCGTGACTATAACTACTTAATCAGAGCATGGAATCAAATCCGTATCGATTCATTAAAATCAAAAGTTCCTTCTCTTATCCATGAAGAAGGTAATCTGATTAAACGGGCATTGCGTGATATTTACACCAAAGATACCTCAGAAATTATTGTTGCAGGTGAAAGCGGTTATAAACTAGCCAAAGATTTCTTCAGAATTTTATCTCCACACAGTTTGAAGAAAATCAAAAATTACAAAAACAATGACATGCCGCTCTTTCAACGTTTTCAAGTTGAAGGACAATTGGATAAGTTGCATGAAGCTAATGCTTATCTGGAATCAGGCGGTTATCTTGTTATTAACCCAACGGAAGCTCTTGTATCTATTGATGTTAACTCCGGACGAGCAACTAAAGAAAAGGATTTAGAAGAAACAGCCTTAAAAACGAATTTGGAAGCTTGTGATGAAATTGCACGTCAATTGCGTTTGCGTAATTTGGCCGGTCTCGTTGTGATTGACTTTATTGACATGGATGAACCGGCTAACAACCATGCCGTTGAAAAGAGAATGAAAGAAGCCCTGAAAAAAGATCGCTCCAGAATTCAGGTCGGTAAAATGAGTATGTTCGGTTTGCTGGAGCTGTCTCGTCAACGGATGCACTCTTCTTTCTTTGAAAGCAATTATCAAGTTTGCCCTCATTGCCAAGGAAAAGGTATGGTACGTACTATTGAATCCAGCGCTGTATTCGTCTTGCGTGGTATTGAGGAAGAAGGTATCAGGAACAGATCATCAAAATTAAATGTTTTTGTTCCGACAGAAATTGCCGTCTATTTATTAAACCAGAAACGTCAGGCTCTGGTCACATTAGAAACAAAATATAAAATGAGCATTGTTATCAGTGCCGATAGTTCCGTTCAATGTGTTTCGGATTATCGTATTGAACGTACAAAGGTTGCAAAAGTTCCTGAAGAAGAAAAAACAGAAACTCCGCAACCGGCTCCTGAGCAAGAAGTTGTTCAAGCCGAAGAAAATACTATCGAAAATACAGAAGATAATGAGACAAAGGAAAACGGACGTTTTTCAGGAAGCCACAGGCGTAAAGATAATCGCCGCCGCGGCAGAAACAATCGCCGTGATCGTAATACTCGTAGAGAACAAGCTGAGCATCAACCCAAAGAAAAACAAGAAGCTATTATCTTGTATAACAGCCATGAGGATATTACATCTGTTGCTCCAGTAACAAAAACTGAAGATGAACCGACCAAGGAAAAATCAACATGGTGGAAAAAGCTGATCAAAGGTTAATGTTTTTTCCGATTTTATTAAAAAGGCTAATTAACGGTATCTTGCCGTTATTAGCCTTTTTGGCTTATTCTCCGTCATACGCGCAAAATATCAGCTTGATTTCTGATGAAGAAACAGAACAACTGTTAGGACAAATCGCCTCCCCTTTATTTAAAGCTGCTTCTGTTCCTTATAATCGCAATAATATTTATATCATTAATGATTCTTCTCTTAATGCTTTTGTAACTGATGGTAATGCCTTATTTGTACATACAGGAACTATTGTTACGGCAGAATCTCCTTTTGAACTTGCCGGCGTCATTGCCCATGAAACAGGACATATTTCCGGAGGACACATTCTCAGACAAAAGCTAAAAAACAAAGAGATGCAGGAAGTGACGCTGGTATCAACCTTGCTGGCTGGTGCTGCGGCGGCTGCAGGCGGACGCGGAGATGCTGCCTTGGCTGTCATGTTGGGCTCTCAAACATCGGCCCTCACTCATTATACTCTTTATCGTACAGGAGAAGAACGCGCTGCCGATGAGGCTGCAATAAAACTCTTGCAAAAAACAAAGCAAACTCCGCAAGGAATGCTGACATTTATGAAAAGAATAGCTAACCAACAAACGCTTAACGGCGTTGAAGAAATCCCATATTTCAGGACGCATCCAATCACCAGAGAAAGAATAACTTTTTTTGAAAAAGCTGTCGCTGAAAATCATTATTCGGATAAAAGTAATTTGCAAGAGGCTTTTGATCGGGTTAAGGCTAAGCTATTTGCTTTTCTTAATTCTCCGGCTGCTACCAAACGCAAATATCCGGATACGGACACTTCTATTCCGGCTTTATATGCTCGCGCCATCAGTGCCTATAAACAATTAAATATTGCGACAGCACAAAAATTGCTGGATGATTTATTAAAAAAAGAACCGAAAAATCCTTATTTTCATGAAATGAAGGGGCAGATTTTTATGGAAACAGGACAAATCGGCAAAGCTGCTGATGAATATCAAAAGGCACTCAATGAACTGCCAAATTCTTACCTTCTGCAAATTAGTCTTGCTCAAGCATTGCTTGAAAATTCACCTTCGCCTCAACAAGCTAATCAAGCTGTTACTTTATTAAACAAAGCTCTTATTGCTCGCCAAAACGGCATGAGTTGGCGTTTGTTAGCTCAAGCTTACGGTCTGTTAGGAAAAACTGCCGAAGCTAACTATGCCGCCGCAGAATACTCCCTATCAATAAATGCTCTAGATACAGCAAAACATCAGGCAGAACAAGCAAGAGCGGCTCACCCCTCACAAACTTTGGCGTTAAAAATCGATGATCTTTTCTTGCGCCTGAATGATATTGAAAAAACGAAATCAACGTTAAGATAGTTGCTGTATGATTTTAGCGGCAATATCTTCATATATGGCTGTAAATCTACCTTCCGGCTCAGCAAATACAATTGGTGTTCCATTATCGGCATTTTCTCTGATATCTATATGCAGAGGGATTTCTCCCAAAAAAGGAACCTGCATTTCTTCTGCCGCGGCTTTAGCGCCATCATGCCCAAAAATATCCGCCCGTGTTCCACAAGTCGGACAGAGGTAGTAGCTCATATTTTCAACAATTCCCAAAATCGGAACATCTACTTTCTTAAACATATTTACCCCTTTAACAGCATCAATCAATGCAATATCCTGAGGGGTTGAAACAATAACAGCACCATCAAGTTTCAGTTTTTGTGATAATGTTATTTGAATATCTCCCGTTCCCGGAGGCATATCAATTACCATGATGTCTATTTCGCCCCAATTGACCTGCGTCATTAATTGCTCTATTGCCCCGCAGGCTTTAGAGCCGCGCCAAATCAGAGGAACATCCTTAGCGATAAATGTTCCTATAGACATGGATTGTATTCCCATATATTCAAACGGTTCAAATGTTTTTCCGTCATGGCTCAATGCGCCAACACCTTCGTAACCGAGCATTGTCGGAACAGAAGGACCATATATATCCGCATCGAATAACGCCACTTTTTTACCTAAGTTGGCAAGTGCAAGCGCTAAATTGACAGCGGTTGTTGATTTACCAACACCTCCTTTTCCTGAAGCAACAGCAATAATCTTCTTTACATTTTTAACATTCCACCCTTCATCTTGAGGCTTAAGAGATGTAGGCTTTTTTTCCGCCGTATAAATAACGGATACTTTTTGAACACCTTCCAATTTCAAAAGTTCTTCTTTCATTTGAGCAACTTTATTCTCGTCTGCCGCTCCTTTTTGCAAAGTGACAATTAATCGCCCGCCAGACAGCGTGACACTGTCAATATCCTTTTCCTCAAAATATGCTTTAACAATGTTTTCCATATTGCTCTTGCCCTGTTGATATATGTTATCGCTTGTTGTTTTCTTGTGCTATTTATATTATATAATGAGGCAAATGCAATAGAAAAGTAAAGGAAAACGAAATGGTTAAAGTTCCGAATCCTTGGGAAGACAATGATAACAATCCTTGGCCGGAAAATATTTCCCCCCGCCGACAGGAAAAAATTAAAAAATTTTCACCTAAAAATGACGATTACTTTAGTTTTCCATGGCAATGGGGCGTGTTAATCGTTGTTTTGTTGTGGTTGGCAACCGGATTTTATCAGGTTCAGCCCAACGAACAAGGTGTGGTTCTGCGCTTTGGGGCTTATTTAGAAACAACCGATGCCGGTTTGCACTATCATTTACCGTATCCTATTGAAAATGTTGTCAAAGTTAATACGACACAGGAACGAAGCATTACTCTCGGTCTGACAGAAACTTATGGTGATCGTAAAGCTTTTACAGAAAGCCATATGTTAACCGGAGATGAAAACATTGTCGATATTAATCTGACTATTGTTTGGCGTATTGATGACGCAAAAGATTATCTTTTCAACATGCAAAGTCCGGATCAAACAATCAAAGTTGCTGCTCAATCCGTTTTACGTGAAATTGTCGGACAATCGCAAATGATGCCAATTATTTCCGGAGATCGCGGAAAAGTTGAAGATGATACGAAAGACGAACTGCAAAAAGTGTTAGATGAATTCGGCTCCGGTGTTAAAGTTGTTCGTGTCAAATTACAAAAAGCCGATCCTCCTAAGCAAGTTGTAGATGCTTTTAATGAGGTTCAACGTGCCAAAGCTGACATGGAACGCTTTAAGAATGAAGCAGAAGCTTATCGTAATGAGATTTTGCCCAAAGCCAAAGGTGAAGCCGCTCAACGCTTGCAAAATGCCGAAGCTTATAAGCAAGGCGTTGTCAATAAAGCAAAAGGTGATGCAGAACGCTTTATCTCTGTTTATAATGCCTATAAACAAGGTAAAGATGTTACGATTAAACGCTTGTATCTGGAAACAATGGAAAATGTTTTAGCCAATTCAAACAAGGTTATTCTTGATCCCTCGGCTAAAGGATCTAATGTGGTTCCATACCTGCCGTTAGAAGGCCTACAATCTTCTCGTGCTAAAAATTAAGGAGAAAACTTATGAGCGATAAACTTAAAATTGTCCTGGGTGGCGGAATTGTCATAGTTCTCTTCATTTTACTCAACACGTTTTATGTTGTTGAACAAACGGAACAAGCCATTGTTTTGCAATTTGGTGAACCTGTCAGAGTTGTAAAAGATGCCGGCCTAAAAATGAAAGTTCCGTTCATTCAGAATGTCATTTTTTATGATAACCGATTACTCAATCTTGATCCTCCGGCTCAAGAAGTTGTCTTGAACGACAAGAAACGTCTTGATGTTGACAGTTTTACCCGTTATCGAATTGTTGACCCGTTGCGTTTTTACAAAACCGTTCGAACAGAGATGCAAGCTCGCAGCAAACTGGAAGAAATCGTCAACTCTTCTTTAAGAAAAATTCTTGGTCGAATTACCTTGCAAGAACTCTTATCTCAACAACGGACGAAGATTATGGCGGATATCAGTCAGGCCGTAAAAATTGATGCCGAGCAAATCGGCGTTAATGTTGCAGATGTTCGTATTCGTCGCGCGGATTTGCCTGTTGAAGTTTTACAAGCCATCAATGCACGAATGAAGGCTGAACGTGAACGCGATGCTAAAGAATTTCGTGCAACAGGACAACAAGAAGCGCAAAAAATCAGAGCAACCGCAGAAAAAGAACAAACAATCATTGTTACCGAAGCTGAAAAACAAGCTCAGATCATCCGAGGTGAAGGTGATCAGGAAGCCATCATTATCTGGAATAAGGCTGCTAATTTGGATCCGCAGTTTTATGCCTTTTATCGCTCGCTTGAAGCTTATAAAAAATCACTGGGAACAGACTCAAATACTTCTATGGTTCTTTCTCCCAATACCGAATTTTTTGAGTTTTTCAAACAAACAATGAAAGCCAGATAAACGATGAAACGGTCTTTTCTGATTGCAATTTTGCTATCTTTTTTTCAGTCTGCCGCTCAAGCACAAATTTTGCCTTCTTTTGCGGATTTGATTGAAAAGTTGCAACCTTCTGTTGTCAATATTTCAACCGTAAAACAACCGGATGACGGAGAAAACTCAGATTTGCAAGCTGATGCTCTTCATGTGGAGGATTTTTTACAGAAAAAAAATCCGCAAACAGTTTCATTAGGATCCGGTTTTATTTTTGATCATTCCGGTTTTATTGTAACCAACAATCATGTCATTGAAAATGCTGAAGAAATAACTGTTACGACGGCTGACAACAGAAAGTTTGACGCAACCGTTGTCGGAAAAGACACCAAAACGGATATAGCTTTAATCAAAATTTCTGCCAATGAGAATTTTCCATTTTTACCTATGGGAAACTCAGATAAGCTCCGTGTCGGAGATTGGGTTTTGGCCATCGGGAATCCGTTCGGATTGGGCGGAAGCGTTTCAGCCGGTATCGTTTCAGCCAAATCTCGTGATATTGAAAGCGGTCCTTATGATAACTTCATTCAAACGGATGCCTCGATTAACCAAGGCAGCTCCGGAGGGCCTTTGTTAAACTTGAACGGAGAAGTTGTCGGTGTCAGCACCGCTATTTTTTCAACCAGCGGCGGAAGTATGGGAATTGGTTTTGCCATGCCTATTAACCAAATCAAGTTTGTTATTGATCAGTTACAAAAAAATGGAAAGGTTGACCGCGGTTGGGTTGGGTTAAAAATTCAACCAAACTCAACGGATATTGCAGAAAGTGTAGAGCGAAAAAATGCTGATGGGATTATTGTTACTTCGGTTACACAAGGTTCTCCGGCTGCTCGTGCAAAAATAGAAGCCGGCGATATAATTTTAAGTTTTGACGGATATAACATTGAAAATGCACGCGAATTTTCTCGTCTTGTTGCTGAAACAGAGATAGGAAAAGAAGTTGTTGTAAAACTATGGAAACAACAGAAGGAACAAAATGTTACAATAACAATTGAAAAAATGCCGGAAGAAGTTTCTCTTCCCAAAAAAGAAAACGCCCCTCAATCTGTAACAGATTTTAACGAGCTAGGATTAAAATTAGAAGAGATTACTCCGGAAATAATTGATACTTATCAGCTGGAAAAAGATCAACAAGGATTAGTTGTTACTGCGGTTCAACCGGCAAGTGATGCAGAAAACAAAGGATTGAAAAAAGGTGTTGTTATCACTCATTTTGATAAAAAACCCGTTTTTGACCTGAATGATGCGGAGACATATATTCGTGAAGCTCAGGCTGAAAATAATCGTCCGGTTTTACTATTGATTGAAGAAAACAAAATTCCCCATTATGCAGCCGTGAAATTAGAAAAACATGAGTAGAATTGATTTTTATCATTTGCAAAGTCAAACATTAGATAATGTTTTGCCTAAATTGCTTGAAAAAGCTTATGAAACGAAAAAAAGTGTTCTTGTTCGTGTCGGCACGGAGGAACGTGTTGAATTTCTAAATGCGCTTCTTTGGACATATAACGATCAATCATTTTTACCGCATGGTTCCAAAAAAGACGGTAATGCAGAATTGCAACCTATTTGGCTGACCAGTAATACGGACAATCCTAATATGGCCAGCTTGTTGTTTTTGGTTGATGGCGCTTCTGCAACTTCTGATGAACTGAAAAATTTTGAACGCATTTTTTATATATTTGACGGGAATACATCAGAAGCATTAAATAACGCCAGAGCCTTTTGGAAACAACTTAAATCAGGTGGAGATGAATGTTTTTATTGGCAGCAGGATGATACCGGAAGGTGGAAGCAAGCCGCCTAAAAATTTGGCACAAAAATTGCATATATAACGATAAGTTTAATTGTAATTTTTGAGGCCATATCGTAATGAAGTGTCTAAAATCAACAAAATCAGCTGTTTTTTCACTTGTCGCAGCATTGTCTTTTTTCATGAGCGGGGAAGTTTTTGCCAGCTCCCGTATTAAAGATATTGCCGATTTTGAAGGTGTTCGCGACAACCAATTGGTCGGATATGGTCTGGTGGTCGGCCTAAACGGTACCGGAGATAATATAAAATCTGTTGATTTCACTAAAGAAAGTTTGATTTCCATGTTGGACCAAATCGGCATCAATGCCCGAGGAGGTCAAATCAAAGCTAAAAATGTGGCCGCTGTTATGGTTACCGCAAATTTGCCGGCCTTTGCTCGTCAAGGTAGCCGTATTGATGTTATGGTCAGTGCTATCGGCGATGCTAAAAATTTACAAGGAGGCACATTGCTTGCAACGCCTCTTGTCGGCGCTAACGGTGAAGTTTATGCCTTAGCTCAAGGACAAATCGCTGTCGGAGCCAGCGCTGCTCGCGGAGCCACTCAATCTGTTGTCAAAGGAGTGCCGACATCAGGAAGAATCGCCAGTGGAGCTATCATTGAAAATGAAATTCCGTTTAAATTGGATAGTTTGAACACGATCCGTATTGCGTTGCGCAATCCTGATTTCACAACATCTCGTCGTGTTGCTGACGCCATTAATGCCATGCTTGGAACAACGGCTGCAGAAGCTCTTGATCCGGCAACGGTTACGCTGTCCGTTCCTAAAAAATATAAAGGGAAAATTGTCGACTTAATGACCAAAGTTGAACAGCTTCAGGTGCAACCGGATCAATTAGCTCGTGTTGTTATTGATGAAAGTTCCGGTATTGTGGTTATTGGTAAAGATGTCAAAATCAATCGTCTGGCTATTGCTCAGGGTAACTTAACTATCAAAATTACAGATATTCCGTTTGTTTCTCAACCTTTGCCTTTTTCTAACGGGCAGACTGTTACAGGTGTGACTTCTGTTGTTGATATTAATGAAGGGGTTGATGCCAAATTAACCGTTGTTGATACCGGTGTCAACCTACAAGAACTGGTTGACGGACTTAATGCTTTGGGCGTTACACCACGTGACCTTATAAGTATTTTACAAGCTATTAAGGCCAGTGGTGCCTTACAAGCAGAAATAGAGGTGATCTAAAATGAATGTTATGCAGAGCACATATCAGTTTGATAACAGCCTCTATGGCTTGAAAAATCCGCCGACGACAAACACGACAGCCTTGGCTAAAGAAAAAAATGCAGCCAAGATTGAAGAAACGGCTGAAAATTTTGAGGCATTTTTCATCACACGAATGATGGAAACTATGTTTGAAGGTATTTCAACAGATGGTGTCTTTGGGGGAGGACATGCTGAAAAAATTTACCGCTCCATGCTTCTTGATGAATACGGTAAAGTTATGGCAAAAACCGGACGGATCGGCATTAAGCAAGATATTATGCGTTCAATTATTGAAATGCAGGAACGGGAAACAACTTCTGCAACTTTGGGATAAGGAGGTTTATTATGGAAGAATTACATGATACATCCGGCTCTAAAATCAGCGATTTCAAAGAAATTGTGCGCGGATTTTCAGAAATTTTACAAGCTGAGAACAAAGCCTTGATCGAATATGATATGGAAACAATCGGCTTACTTTATGAAAAAAAAGCAAAAATTATTACAGCCTATCGTTCCATGGTTGCTTATTTTATCAAACATCAGGAAGAATTGTCTGCTGTGGAAGAAGCTGAACGTATTGAGCTCAAGAGTATTTCCATCCGTTTGGATGAATTGATTAAAGAAAATGAAGAGCTGCTTAAAGCTCATATGGAAACGAGCCAAAATGTCATGAATACAATTATCAATATTGCAAAAATGACTAATAACAGCAATGCAACATCTTATGGGGCGCAAGGACGTTATTCTCCTTTGGATAACAATAAAAATGCGCTTGCCGTAAACAGGACTTTATAGGAGGTGTGACATGGCATTAATTCAAAGTTTAGGCACATCTATTACCGGGATGAAGGCTGCACAAGGGCAATTAGATATTATCAGCCGCAACATTGCAAATGTTGATACCGAAGGTTACACACGGAAGATAGCTCAACAAAGCAATGTTGTTATGGCCGGTTATCACCATGGCGTGAAGTTAAATAACACAACACGTATGGTCAATGAAGGTTTGCTCAAAAGTTTTTTAACATCAAATTCACAAACAGGTAATCTATCTGCTCAAAGCGAATTCTTGGGAAAAACAGAAATTTTGTTAGGCACACCGCAGGGAAATAATTCCATTTCCGCTAATGTTGCCTCTTTACAAACAGCTTTTAATATATTTGCTTCCGATGTCACATCATCATCCGGACGTTATAACCTGTTGAGTCAGGCAACAACCATGACTTCTCGCCTTAACTCTATTTCTCAAGAGATCCAAAAGCTGCGTGGTGATGCCGATATGCAGATTAGTGATGATGTCGCAACTATTAACTCTCTTTTGGAAGATTTACATAAAATTAACGATGAAATCGTTAAAAACACAGTTCTCGGAAATGACAGTGTTGCTGATTTAGAAGATCAGAGAGATCAAGCTTTGCGTCAACTAAGTGCAAAAATAGACCTTTCATATTTTAAGCGTGAAAACGGTGAAATGATTATCCAAACATCTGATGGTGTAATGCTGTTGGATAATGAACCGCATAAGTTATCCCACTCCGCTTTAACCCAAGCCAGTCCATCTGCAACTTATGCCGGAGGAAACATTACCGGTATCTATGTTGACGGAAAAGATATTACAACTCGGATAAAAGATGGTAGCTTAAAAGGCCTGGTTGAAGTTCGTGATGAAATTCTACCATCTTTACAAAATCAGCTTGACGAACTTGCCGGTTCTATAAAAAATGCTGTCAATGAATTGCATAACCAAGGAACGGCCTACCCCAACACACCGGATACATTATCCGGAACGCGCACGTTTATTGATCCTGACAAACAAAAAATAAATATCAGTGAAGGTGATGTCCGCTTTGTTATCTTTGACGATAACGGAAATCAGGTGGCAACGACCAATCTGAAAGGCGGTCTTGGATTTTCTCAAGGCACCATCAGCGAAATGACCGATAAACTTCAGGAATGGTTGCAATCGCCAGATGGAGCTAACCTGCCTATGTCTTCAGTATCTTTTAGCCGTGACGGTAAATTAATTATTGAAACAGGAGACAGTAATTATGGTCTGTCTATCATTGATGAAGCAGGCTCACAGGCCGGTGCGGAACAAAAAAACGCAACAATTCTGTTTGATGCAAACGGTAATGATATTTATGATCGTACTTTTGAAGGGTTTTCTAATTTCTTTGGTCTGAATGACTTTTTCACAGGAGAATCTAATGAATATATTTATGATTCTAAAGTTTTGGGCTTAAAGTCAAACCTTGGCGTTAAGGGAAATGTCACTTGGAGTTTTTCAGATAAGGAAAACGGATTGAATTTTGCATCCGTGACGATTACGTCAACAGATAGCTTGACCGATATTGTTAACAAAATCAACAGCAATGAAGATCTGAATGACCATATTTTTGCCTCCCTCGTCCCTAACGGAACGGGATATATGCTGCGTATCCAAAATACCGGCGGAGGTCAAATGGAAATCAGTGAGTCCGGCAGTGTTAACAATAATACGTTAATGGGGCGTATCGGTTTGAAACCTTCTAATGTGAATGCGGCGATATCCATTGATGTCAGACAAGAGTTTCAAACTTCTCCGGTTTTGATTGCCGGCGGCACACCGCAATTTAACAACGCCACAGGGAAATACATTCAAAATCCGGCTGCAAACGGAATTGCCACCGCAATCGGAAATGTGTTCAGTGAAACTCATTCCTTTAAGCAATCAGGAACCATTGCCGAAACAAAAACAACTTTAGCTAACTATGCAGCGGCTTTTGTCGGAAACATTGCCGCTCAAACAAATATTGCAGAGGAATCCCTCACCTATCAACAAACCTTGACTGATTCAATTGCCACAAAAGAAGCTAAAATCAGCGGGGTCGATCTTGATGAGGAATTGGGACAACTCATTATTTTTCAACAGTCTTATGCTGCTGCAGCACAAGCATTTACAGCTTCTAAAGAAATTTTAGATATGCTGTTGAGTATTGTATAAAGGAGATAACCGATGAGAGTCCCAACTTATGCAACAAATATGAACCTATTAAATCAGACTTTAAATACAAAGTCGATGCTTGATTTGTATGCATTTCAGGCAACAACAGGTTTGAAATCTCCAAACTATACCGGTTATGGTATGGATGC
>CAYLIN010000009.1:0-8500 GCA_964383725.1 uncultured Azospirillaceae bacterium
CGTTCCGACACAAGATATGGTCTTGGGTATCTACTACCTGACATATGATGCTGAAGGAATGGCCGGCGAAGGTATGGTCTTCTCTGATTTCAACGAAGTTCAATTGGCTTTGAATGAAAAAGTTGTTGACCTGCATGCTAAGATTAAATGCCGTATGGAATATGTTGATGACAACGGCGAAATAAAATATGGTTTGGTTGAAACAACTCCGGGCCGCATTATTGTTTCTGAAACTTTGCCGAAGAATAAAGATGTTCCGTTCTCTTTGGTTAACCGTTTGCTGCGTAAGAAAGAAATCGGTGAAATCATTGATACTATTTATCGTCATTGCGGTCAGAAAGAAACTGTTCTGTTCGTTGATAAGATTATGTCTTTAGGTTTCCAAAACGCTTGTAAGGCGGGTATCTCGTTCGGTAAGGATGACCTTATTGTTCCGGATACAAAAGCCGGTATGATTGAAGATACCGAAAAACAAGTTAAGGAATTTGAACAGCAATATCAGAACGGTCTTATCACTAAGGGTGAAAAATACAACAAAGTGGTTGATATTTGGGCTGCTTGTACCGATAAGATTGCTGATGAAATGATGAAGAACATTTCTAAGACTGAAAATGGTTATATCAACTCTGTTTACATGATGGCTCACTCCGGTGCGCGCGGTTCTGCAGCTCAGATTCGTCAGTTGGCCGGTATGCGCGGTTTGATGGCTAAGCCGTCAGGCGAAATTATTGAACAACCGATTATCTCAAACTTTAAAGAAGGTTTGACCGTGTTGGAATACTTCAATTCTACCCACGGTGCTCGTAAAGGTTTGGCCGATACTGCGTTGAAAACTGCTAACTCTGGATATTTGACACGTCGTTTGGTTGACGTTGCTCAAGACGTTGTTATTACAGAAACCAACTGTGGTACGGAAAGAGGTATCATTGTTCGTCCGGTTGTTGATGGTGGTAACGTTATCGTTTCTATCGGCGACAGAATCTTGGGTCGTACAATTCAAGAAGATATCGTTCATCCGGAAACTGGTGAAGTTTTGGTTCAGAAAGGCAAGCTGATTGATGAAAACGATGTTGAAGTCGTTGAAGCTGCCGGTGTTGAACAGGTTAAAATCCGTTCTGTTTTGACTTGTGAAACCAAAGACGGTGTTTGCGCTGCTTGTTACGGTCGTGACTTGGCTCGCGGTACACCGGTTAATATCGGTGAAGCTGTCGGTGTTATTGCAGCTCAGTCAATCGGTGAACCTGGTACACAGCTGACCATGAGAACCTTCCACATCGGTGGTGCGGCTCAGAAAGGTGCTGAACAAGCCTCTGTTGAAGTTCCGTTTGCCGGTGTTCTGAAATTGGAAAACAACCATACAGTTACCAATTCTGACGGTCATTTGATTGTTCTGTCTCGTAACTGCGAAATCGTTATCGTTGATGCACAAGGTCGTGAAAAATCACGTCACCATGTTCCTTACGGTACAAAGATTTTGGTTGCTGAAGATTCTAAGGTTAAAAAAGGTCAGAAGATTGCCGAATGGGATCCGTTTACTGTTCCGGTTATTACAGAAAAAGCCGGTAAGGTTGAATTGGTTGACTTGATTAATAACGTTTCTGTTCGTGAAACAACTGATGAAACAACAGGTATTGTTTCTAAAGTCGTTATTGATTGGCGTTCAAATTCCGGTTCTGCCGGTTTGAAACCGAGTATTATGCTCAAGGATGCCAAAGGTAAACCGGTTACTGCCGATAATGGTAAAGAAGTTCGTTACTATATGTCTGCTGATGCGATTTTGTCAGTTGACAACGGTGATGAAGTTAAGGTCGGTGACGTTATCGCTCGTATTCCGCGCGAAAGCTCTAAGACTAAAGATATTACCGGTGGTTTGCCGCGTGTTGCTGAGTTGTTTGAAGCTCGTCGTCCGAAAGATCCGGCTATCATCTCAGATATTGATGGTACTGTTGAATTCGGTAAAGACTATAAAGCTAAACAACGCATTACAGTTGTTCCTGCTAAAGGTCAGCCGATTGAATATTTGATTCCGAAGGGTCGTCACTTGGCCGTTCAAGATGGTGATATTGTCAAGAAGGGTGATGCTTTGGTTGAAGGTACACCGGCTCCGCATGATATCTTGCGCGTTTTGGGTGTTGAAAAACTGGCTGAATATCTGGTTAAAGAAGTTCAGGATGTTTACCGCCTGCAAGGTGTTAAAATTAATGATAAGCACATTGAGGTTATTGTTTCGCAAATGCTGCGTAAGGTTGAAGTTACCGTTCCGGGTGACACAACATTCTTGGTTGGCGAACAAGTTGACCGTGATGTCTTTGAAGCTGAAAATGCTAAAGTTCTGGAAAGAGGTGAAACTCCGGCTCAGGCAGATTCAATTCTGTTGGGTATTACGAAGGCTTCATTGCAGACCAAGTCCTTTATTTCAGCCGCATCTTTCCAAGAGACAACTCGTGTCTTGACTGAAGCTGCTGTTGAGGGCAAGGTTGATACTCTGAGAGGTTTGAAAGAAAACGTTATCGTTGGTCGTTTGATTCCGGCCGGTACCGGTACAGTTCTGAGAGCCTTGAAGCGTGTTGCAGCCCAGAATGATAAAGAAATTCAGGCTTTGAAAGAAGAAGCTCAACAAGCACAGGCTCTGGGTCATCAGGGTTCTACTGCTGAAGAAACTTCTGCAGAATAGTTCTGAAAAATAACAAAAAGCTCCTGATGAATAATCAGGAGCTTTTTTTTGTTGCCAGTTTTCAAAATGTATGCTAAGTCTAAAAAAAATTAATTATTAAATTTAACTATCATGTTATTTGTATTATTTATTTTACTGATTCTGATCATGGCATTGATGTTGATGATCGTAAAGTTGTCTTATCGCAAAGTCGATAAGATTGTTGCATTTAGAACGTCGAAAAATATTTCTCTGTTTAAGGAGAAAATTGTTAAAACGGCGAAAGAGCAGATTGATGCGATAGAATCTCCTGAGGATTTGAGCAACATAATTAATGATGGTGAAGCGTGTTACCGGCGTTATTATGAGTTTGGTTTGGGATATTGTAACAAAACCGAGCTGAATGATCTTGCGATGGCTCTTTTAAAATCCCATTTTGCTCATGAAAAGCTGAAGAAAGTGTAATCGGTGCTCTACAAAAACCCCATGTTAAAACATGGGGTTTTTGTTTGAAACAAAGGTATGTTGTATGACCGTTATTCGTTTTACTTGAAATCTGTTTATGGGTGATTTATTATTAATAGTGTTTTGAAGGATTTGTGCTTTGATTGATATTAAACAAGGTTTAGCTAATTTACAAGCTCATATAAAAATCGCTCCCGAAGATCCGGGGGTGTATCGTATGATTGCTGAAGATGATGAAGTTTTATATGTCGGCAAAGCTAAGAATATTCGCAAACGTATTACGGCATATTCTCATTTGGATAAGCTCCCGTTACGTCTGCAGCAGATGGTGTCTCAGATTAAACGGATGGAGTTTATTATTGTTGAGAATGAGGCTCGTGCGCTTCTGGTTGAAAATGAACTGATTAAAAAGTTTAAGCCTCGTTATAATATCTTGTTAAAAGATGATAAAACTTTTCCGCATTTGATGATTGATATGGGGACAGATTATCCCTGTTTGTGCAAGTATCGTGGTAGTCGAAAAGATAAAAATAAGTATTTTGGTCCCTTTGCCAGTGTTGTCGCTGTTAACAGCGTTGTTGATTTATTACAGAAGGCTTTTTTATTGAGGTCATGTCGGGATAGTGTGTTTAAAAATAGAGAACGCCCTTGTTTAATGTATCAGATTAAGCGTTGTTCAGGACCTTGTGTCGGGCGTATTAGTCAGGTCGATTATCAAAAGTTGGTTCAGGAGGCGGTTGATTTTTTAGAAGGGCGTAATACAAAAATGCAGTCAGAATTATCAGCCAAAATGCAAGAGGCCAGCGATAAGATGGATTATGAAACTGCATTGATTTTGCGAGATCGTATTCGGGCGTTAACAAGTGTTCAGTCCGGTCATAATGTTGAGTATGCCAATATTAAGTCAGCGGATGTTGTGGCTGTTGTACGCAAAAATAATCTTGTTTGTATTCAAATATTTTTTATCAGAGCCGGGCAGAATTGTGGAAATACACCATATTTTCCGACACAAACAGAGGGGGCTTCAGATGAAGAGGTTTTAGAGGCGTTTCTTGGACGTTTTTATTCTGAGCATTTGCCTCCGGATGAGATTATTATAGATAGGGAAATTGAAAATAAGCCGTTTTGGGAGAATGCCGTTGGGGCAAAAGTAACAACCTATAGTAAGGGAAATAAGGCGGCTATTTTGAAAATGGTGACAGCCAATGCAGAAGCTTCTATTGATCGAAAAATTGCAATGATGGCCGGAACGAAAAATAATCTCGAAGAATTTCAGCGTATTTTTAATTTACCCAAAATTCCACAACGGATCGAAATTTATGATAACTCTCATAATCAGGGAAGTTTTGCCATCGGTGCGATGGTGGTTGCGACGCCGGATGGGTTTGATAAGAAAAATTACAGAACGTTTAATATTAAGAATTCTGAAATTACGAATGATGATTTTGCCATGATGAAGGAAGTTTTATCGCGGCGTTTTGCTCGAATGGATGTCTCAAATAAACCGGATGTTATTTTGCTTGATGGCGGTAAAGGACAATTGAGTGCTGTTCATGAATGTTTGAAAGATTATGATTTATCTGATATTGCGATTATTGCTATTTCAAAAGGACCAGATCGTAATGCCGGAAAAGAATTCTATCATATGCAGGGGCGGGAAAGTTTTTCATTGCCGTTCCAATCACCAATTGCTTTTTATATGCAGAATTTGCGTGATGAAGCACATCGTTTTGCTATCGGAACTCATCGTAAACGGCGTGGAAAGTCGATTTATAAATCCAGAATTGATGACATTGAAGGAATCGGCGGACATCGAAAGCGTGATCTTTTGAATTATTTTGGGTCTGTTGAAAAGATTTCTCAGGCAACAATGAAAGATTTGCAGAAAGTCACCGGAATTAGTAAAAAAACAGCGGAAAAAATCTATAATTACTTTCATAATTAATTTTTATACCGTACTATGTCCTTATGTATAGGCTTTTCAAGGGGATGAAAAATGTATAATCTGCCTAATTTGTTAACTCTTTCAAGAATTGTTGTTATTCCGATTATTTTTTTGTCGGTTTATATTACAACTAAATCTTGGGCTGTATTTGCTGCTATTTTGTTTATTGTGGCTTCTATTACGGATTATTTTGACGGTTATCTTGCTCGTTCCCGTAATGAAACGTCTGCATTCGGACGATTGTTGGATCCGATAGCTGATAAGTTGTTGGTTTCATCTGCTTTGGTCGTTTTATTGGCAAAGCCCGGAATGATTGAGTATAAGATTAGCTATATTCCTGTTATTGTTATTTTATGTCGAGAAATTTTAGTTTCGGGTCTGCGTGAGTTTTTACGTGAGGTTAATGTCGGAATGCCCGTGACACGTTTGGCTAAGTGGAAAACCGGTTTCCAAATGACAGCATTATCAATGATGTTGTTAAAAGGTGTTTGGTACTGGGGTGGTATCGGTGAAGTATTGTTATGGGTTGCCGGTGTTTTGACTTTTATTACAGGTTATCAATATTTTCAACGCAGTTTAGAGTATGTTCGCGCAGAAGAAGATACTCGTAAAAATTCTGAGGAAAAAATATCGTCGATTGAGGTAAATGCTTCTGTTTCTGTTAAAAAGAAGCCTCAGTCAAAAGCAAAGCCTGTTAAAAAAACAGTTGCTAAAAAGCCTGTTAAAAAGGCGGTTTCCAAAGTTCAGAAAAAAACTGTTTCAGCTTAAAATGAGGGGCTATGAACAGCAGCGGCAAACATATTTTAGTCGTTGATGATGATACGCGATTGCGCTCTTTGTTGCAGCGTTTTTTGCGGGAAAATGGTTTTTTTGTGTCTTGTGCCAAAGATGCTGCCAGC
This sequence comes from uncultured Azospirillaceae bacterium, assembly GCA_964383725.1. GTDB lineage: Bacteria > Pseudomonadota > Alphaproteobacteria > RF32 > CAG-239 > CAZU01. Next base: position 5,963 of record CAYLIN010000009.1, read on the forward strand.
GCCAGAATATTTCTAAAGCAGTATCATTTTGATTTGTTGATTGTGGATATTATGATGCCGCAAGAAACAGGGCTCGAATTTTTATCAGTGTTGCGTCAAGATGATAATGTTCCTGTGATATTGTTGACAGCAATGGGCGAAACGGAAGATCGCATTATTGGTTTAGAAAGCGGGGCAGATGATTATTTGGCCAAACCGTTTGAACCGAAAGAGTTGATTTTGAGAATCTTCAATATTCTTAAACGAGCTCCTGTTTTGGAAAAAACAATTGATGAGAAGCTTAAGTTGGGATTGTGTTTATACGATTTGGTTACTAAGGAGCTGACGGATAAACAAGGAAAGGTTATTCACATTACACCTGTAGAACAGTCATTGCTTTCTGTTTTAGGGGCTAAAAGCGGGCAAGTCTTTACCAGAGAGAAACTTGCTGAAATTTTAGGGGCAGGGCAAAGTCCTCGTTCTATTGATGTTCAAATTACGCGATTGCGGAAAAAAATTGAGCAGGATTCAAAGAATCCTCGCTATTTACAAACCGTTCGTGGTAAGGGTTATATGCTTTTGCCTGAATAGCGGTTATTTTGAAAAGGAGAAGTAGATGCATATTACACTATCAAATGGTATGGAAGAAAAGTTGAAATATTGGCGCCTGAAATATTTGCCGCGGACATTGTTTTTTAGAACAATGTTGTTGATTTTTATTCCATTGATTGTGGTTCAAATTGTATCCGTAGTGATGTTTTTTGATGGTAGTTGGAGCCGTATGGGGCGGCGTTTGTCTGAAAATTTGACGTCAGATATGGGCTTTATTGTTGATATGTCTAAGCGGTATCCGAAAAATCGTGAATATATTAAAACTTTGGCTCAGGATAAGTTCGGGATGTCTGTCGAATTTTATAACGAGCAGGAAAAACATAAAGTTATTAATAAAGTCAGTAAGACGAATCGCTTGATTTTCGGATATTTGGAAGATTCTTTGAAGCTTGCTTTTCCTAAGGCTGAAACAACAATTTATGAGGGAAATGCCGATAAGGATTTGGTGGTTCTTATTGATGAGGATGAGGGATTGTATAAGTTTATGACCTCTCGTAAAAAGATTTTCAGCTCTTCTATCTTTATGTTTGTTGTGTGGATGGCCGGAACGTCTGTTTTATTGTTTTTGGTTGCGGTTTTGTTTTTACGTATTCAAGTTCGCTCAATTGCCGAGTTGGCACAAGTTGCGGAAGATTTTGGTAAGGGAATTGATAATAAAGATTTTAAACCTTATGGCTCTTCAGAGGTGAGAAAAGCTGCTTTAGCTTTTATCAAAATGAAAGAACGTATTCAACGGCAAATTAGTGAACGAACACAGATGTTGGCCGGTGTTTCTCATGATTTGCGGACACCATTGACACGGATGAAGCTGCAGGTGACAATGATGCCGGATGGTGATGATAAAAAAGATTTTCTATCTGATATTGATGAGATGGAAAAGATGTTGGATGGTTATTTGTCTTTTGTTAGCGGAGAAGGTGGTGAGAAATCTTCTTTTGTAGATATGAATGAAATGATTTTGAGTATTATTAATAAGTTCCGTAATAAGAAGGCTCTTATTCGCTATTCTACAAATGATCAAGTAAGTGCCATTCAAGGGCGTGAACAAGCCTTGAAGCGTGCTTTAACAAATGTTATTTCTAATGCTTTCAGATATGGTAAAACAATAGCGGTTAAATTGGAAAGCAATGATAAAAAATTGTTTGTTTCGATTGATGATGACGGACCGGGAATTCCTGAAGATAAACGTGAGGATGTTTTCAAAGCATTTTATCGATTGGATGAATCTCGTAATAAAGAAACCGGCGGTGTCGGTTTGGGCTTGTCTATTACGAAAGATATTGTTGCTTCTCATGGCGGGACAATTGAATTGAGTGACAGTGATTTGGGCGGTTTACGTGTTTCTATTTGTATTCCTTTGTAAAACAGGTGTTTGATGTTTGGTAATAAGTTTTCTTTTATAACAAAAAATGCTGCATCTGAATCAGAGTTAAAGGATGACGTGGAATTTGATTTTAGTCCGGAGAAAGATTTACAGCTTGACGGATTGGATGATAGTATGCCTTTTTTATCTTCTGGTGCAGATGAAGTGTCGGAAAATGTGGAAAACCCAATAGATTTGGATCATTTATTGGATGATATTAAATTTGATGATAAGCCGGAAGAAGCTGTTCAAGTACAACAGGCTTTTAATGATGTTTCCAATTCGGATGTTGATGAAGGAAATATTATTGCTCAGACTGAGAATAATGAAGAATTCTCTGATGAAACGCCCTCTTTTATAAATGAATGGGATGAAACGCCAAAGGATGATGGAAACGGAGATTGGAAAGCTCCGCAAATTTCTGTTGATAATGTTGAAACACCGGCTTTTTCAGATGATGTTGACGTTGATACGGCAGGGCGTTTTGAACCTTCGTACGGAGTGGCAGAGCCTGTTCCGACAGAAGAGCCGGAGGCGATTGTTTCCGACGAATTTGTTGAGCCTGCTGAAACTGTGACAGAAGA
>CAYLIN010000009.1:8600-21847 GCA_964383725.1 uncultured Azospirillaceae bacterium
CGGAGGCGATTGTTTCCGACGAATTTGTTGAGCCTGCTGAAACTGTGACAGAAGAAAATGTTGCTTTTTCGGATGATGTTGACGTTGATACGGCGGGGCGTTTTGAACCATCATACGGAGTGGCAGAGCCTGTTCCGACAGAAGAGCCGGAGGCGATTGTTTCCGACGAATTTGTTGAGCCTGCTGAAACTGTGACAGAAGAGAGTGTTGCTTTTTCAGATGATGTTGACGTTGATACGGCAGGGCGTTTTGAACCTTCATACGGAGTGGTAGAGTCTGTTCCGACAGAAGAGCCGGAGGAAATCGTTTCTGACGAATTTGTTGAGCCAGTTGGTGATGTTACTGAAAAGCCTGATGCTTCGGTAGTCATTTCTTCTTCAGATAATTCTACGAAAGTGTCTTCAGAAGTTTCCGGAGGGGAAGCTGCGTATGTCAAGTGGTTTAGCGGAGCCTCTGACAGCCAATATTTTGAAGTAAGTCGACAGACAGAGCCTTATGTTATTGAAGGAAATGATGTTTGTCAGGCGATTCATGTGAATTGTGGTTATGATACGTATGGGTGGATTGTTACTTTTGATAACGGAACGGTTATGAGCCTTTCTGATGTCAGAGAATATCAACTGCGAAATGGCAATCTTCCTGATGAAAATGGTGTTATTCGCTATGGGGAGAATGAATTTGTTTTTCGTCAGATTAATCGTATTGTTCTTTATAAAAGTGTACAATATTTTAGTTACGGTGTTTAATTCTCTTTTGCTGAAAAAAGTTTTTGAGTAGTTGCCCGCATTCTTCAGCCATAATGCCATTATGTATATGAGGTTTGTGATGGCAAGTCGGTTGTTCATAAAAGCGGACACCACTGATAACGGCTCCTCCTTTTTCGTCTGTTGCTGCAAAATATAGGTTGCGGATGCGAGCAAATGAGATGGCGGCTGTACACATTGTGCAGGGTTCCAGAGTGACATACATATCCATTCCTCTCAGGCGATTGGTTCCCAGTTTTGCGCAGGCTTCTTGTATGGCTTTGATTTCGGCATGAGCTGTTGCGTCTTCAATGTGTTGACTCTGATTAAATGTTTCCGCAATAATTTCATTTGTTTCCGGATTTACAATAACACAGCCAATGGGAACTTCATCTTGAGTGGCGGCTTGTTGTGCCAGTTCATATGCTCGTTGCATATATTGTATGCTTTTCATCTTTTTCCTTTTCTGTTGTATTTTTATTTAATTATGCTAGAAGATAAGAAAAAAGGAAAGTTTAAAATGAGCGAAAGATTAGCAAAATTTATGGCCCGTTCAGGTGTTTGTTCTCGTCGACAGGCTGAAATCTATATCCAACAACAACGTGTGACGGTTAATGGTGAGGTGGTTGATACTCCCGCCTTTAATGTGAATGGAGATGAAAAAATTCTATTTGATGGTGAAAAATTGCCTCAGTTGGAAACAACACGTTTGTGGCTTTATCATAAGCCGGCCGGGTTGGTGACAACACATAAAGATGAGCGAGACAGGCCAACGGTTTTTGATAATCTTCCGGCAGGATTACCTCGAGTTATTTCTGTCGGGCGGCTTGATTTAAATTCTGAGGGGTTATTGTTGTTGACCAATAACGGTGATTTATCGCGAAAACTTGAAAGCCCTCAAAATGGTTGGATGCGTCGTTATAAAGTTCGTGTGCATGGGATTGTCAATGTTAAAAAATTAGAAGGATTATCAAAAGGGTGTGTGGTGGATGGTGTAATATATGCACCGATAATGGCTGAGGTCGAAAGCGCTCAGGGGACAAATTCTTGGCTTATTGTAACTTTGAGTGAAGGAAAAAATCGCGAAATAAGAAGAGTTATGAAGTCTATTGGTCTAGAAGTAACCAGACTTATTCGTCTGTCGTATGGTCCTTTTCAGTTGGGGAGTTTGCGTCGCGGTGAAGTTAAAGAAGTGTCTGCTAAAGTTTTGCATGAGCAATTAGGAGCCAAGTTTGGTTTATGAGGATTATCGGCGGTAAATATCGAGGGAAAAAACTTATTTCTCCTAACACGTCTTTGGTGCGTCCAACATCTGATAGAGCCAGAGAGGCGTTGTTTAATATTATTCGTTCTCGTTTAGGGAATGATTTAAGCTCATTTTGTTTGGCTGATGTTTTTGCCGGAAGCGGAGCTTTTGGCCTTGAGGCTTTATCTCAGGGGTTTGGTGAGGTTTTGTTTGTTGATGTTGATACACAGCCGTTGCGAAAAAATGTCGCTTTATTTTCTCAAGAACAAGCTAAAATTAAAGTTTTGACTATTGATGCCAGACAGATGGCAAAGGCTTTTCGAGCTTATGATGTTTTGTTTATGGATGCGCCGTATCAAAAAGGATTGACAGAGCCGGCATTGCAATGTTTGGGGCAAAATGGGTGGCTGGCTTTAGGGGCTTTGTGTTTAATTGAAGTGGAAAAAGACGAAGCTTGTTGTTTGCCTGAAGGTTTTGTGTTGGAAGAAGAACGGCGATATGGTTTGGCAAAGATTCTTATTGTTCATTTTGTTGGTTAAAATTTACGGATACTAATGTTTTCGATTGTTAAGTTTTTGTCTTTATAGGCAATAGGCGTGATTATTGTCAGCTCTGTATCTTCATCTTTTAGTTTGAATGCTTTATTTGTCAGAATGATATTGGCGACAAAAATGCCTTTTCTTTCAACTATGTTTTGTTCTTGAAGGTGATTTAATAAATTCAGCAATCCTTTTGAGGATGTTTCCAGCAAAAGGTTGGGGGCTCCGGTTGATGTGATGTAAAATTCGCCTTTTCCGACCAGAGAAAAGGGAGACCAATCAATTATTAAGTTGCTAATGTTGAGGGAAGCCGATTTTTGAGAATCTTCTATAGTGTCTGTTTTTAGATATAGACGGTTTATGGTTTTGCTCAGAGGGATATTTGTATTATGGGAAATTTTTATGTTTTGAATATCGAGATGGTTTTCAAAAACAGCGGTGGGGCCATTAATAGCTAAAGTGTTATTGGTGTGTCTGCCGGCAATGTTTACAGTTTGAATGTGAGCCGTATTTTTTATGTTTATATCGCTCAGTTCAGCAAGCAGTTTTGCAACTTTGTTGTCTTTTATTTCTATTTCAATATTGGTGTGTTTTGTTTTTATCGGCCAATTTTTTTCGCCTGTTGAAAGCGTTATTGTCTCTGATGGAATTATATCAAATTTTGAAAAACTAAAAAGCTGTGTCTTTACGGACAGTTTGGGGATTGCTACTTTGAAATTATGCTCTGTATGGTAGAATGATAAATCTTTGACTGTCATTATGGAGGAAAATGTCAGTGTGTTGAAACTCAAATGTTCATATGATATATCCCAGCCAATAGCATTTAAGTCTTTTTGTAATTGGATTATTTCTGCTTTTAGGTGTTTGATTGTTGATATTTTTTCAAGTGTCAAAAATATGCTTATAAAAGTCAGAATAAACGCAATACTTCCGACAATTAGGGCTACTTTGTTTTGAGAGAGGGAGAAAAAACGACGTATCCAGAAAATACAGTCGTCTTTTCTGTCTTTTATCCAATAGATTAATTGGCTTTTTATGCTCATAAACAAAGTCCTATTCGGAGGCTAACATTTTTGCCGTATATGGATATTTTTCTATTGTTTCTTTATTTAATTCTGCGCATTTTTTTTCCAAGCGAGTTTGTAATTCGGTCATGAATGTTTTTTTATCCAGTCCGGTAGGAAGCGGTTCCATAAATTCGAAAACGATGGTTCCCGGATAGCGCAAAAAGGAGCTTTTTTTCCAGAAAAATCCGGTGTTTGTGGCAACAGGTATTACCGGAACATCGAGATTTTGATACAACAGAGCAACACCGGGTTTGTAGTCCGGTTTTTGTCCCGGTTTTTTGCGTGTTCCTTCCGGAAAAATGATAATCGGGCGTTTGTTAGATAGGCGATCTTTGGCGTGGCGCAGCATGCTTTTCATGGCTGCGCTGCCAGCTGAACGATCAACGGGAATCATGCCGTAAAAGTGTTGAGCCCATCCGAAAATAGGGATATAAGTTAATTCTTTTTTTAAGATGAAAACAGCTCTTTTGATAAAGTTGCTCAGGCAATAAGTTTCAATAGCCGATTGGTGTTTTCCGGCATAGATGCAGTTTTCTTGTTGCATATATTGTTTGCCTCTGATTTCGATTTTGATACCGGCCAGATATTTTAGTGCGACAACCAGAAACGGAAGGAAAAAATTGTTCCATATTTTTATTGTGGCTTTAGGAGAAAATATGCCGACAATTGATGTTACGATGCAACCGGTAAGCAGAGTGGTGTAGCAGATGATGTTAAAAATTAGTGAGCGTAAATATAGCATCAATTGTTCTCCGTTGTTTGAATTTTTGTTCGTATGTAGACGTATAGAAATTTATTATATTCTGAGAAAATAAGGGAGAATGTTCTCCAGCTTGTCCACCATTTTTTATTGACCCGTTCAGAATAGACAGGGTGTTTTATTATTTTTAAGTTGGGATTGATGGCCTCAAATTCGATAGTACTGCGCGGAATATGGTAGTTTGATGTGACTAAGCGAATTGATTTTATGTTATGGGTATTCATCCAGTTTTTGCTTTCCTGAGCATTTTCAACGGTGTTTTGTGCTGATTTTCCCAAAATGACTTTGTTTTCAGCTTCAACAGCAATGTGATTGTGGTTTAATATTTCTTGCAGGTTGTTGTTTTTTTCAACGCCGGAAATAAACAAATAATCAGCTTTTTTTGTATTAAGAAGTTTTATAGCTTCGGCAATGCGGTTACGGCCTCCTGTTAAGGCAATAATTGCGTCTGTGTGTGTGGTGTCATCTTGCGGAGGGGTGTTGATATAGTGTGCAAAGACAACAAAACCAAACAACCAGATTACTATTCCGCATAATATAAATTGGGGTAGACGTTTCATCATAACATTTTCTGTAAAGTTCTTTTAACGGTGTGATAGGCGGTGAACATAGCTATTGTCATTGATAACAGAGGTAAACTGGATATCAATAACCAATCCAGAAGGTCGAGGTTGGCTTCACTGATGATTCCGCCTTCAATTTGTTTGGCTAGAGAGGCGATAAAGAATATTGTCGGAATGGCTAAGAGTAAACCTACAGCTCCACCAATGAGGCCCATGCCTCCCATCCGTCTGGCATATTGTTGGGCGATATAGGTGTCTTTTGCTCCCATTGTGTGTAAAATTTCGATGATAGCTCCGTGTAAACCTAAGCTCATTTGTGTAGTATAAAAAATGGCGCCGGAAGTGATAGCTGTGACTAATACTAAGATTGTTAAGGCTAATACTTTCAATCCGTCTGCAAATTTGATAAGTTTGTTAAGCCAGAGTTTGTGATTATCCAGTGAAGCGTAGGGAGAAATCATTGCTAAGTCTTGGGCTAATCTAGGAAAATCAATATCAGCATTGGGGGCGATTTTAACATCAATGATACGGGGCATTGGTAAGTTGGCTAATTCGACGCCATCTCCCAACCAAGGCTGGATCAGTTGTTGTAATTGATCATCCGGTAGCGGAGCTGCTTTAATAATTCCTTCGACATTTTTTAAAAATTCGAGAGTCTTTTCTTGGTGAAGAAGCGTTTCCGTACGTGCTTTTTCTCTGTTGGTGTCATTAACAGGCATGATTTGTACTGTCAGCGAACCAAGGATGCTTTGATTCCAATTTGATAACATGGCATTGATTGATAAAACACCGGATAATGTGATGGCAAAAATGAAAACGGCAATGGAAATCATAATTTCCAGAAACAGGGTTGTATTTTCGCCTTTGAGAGGGAGTTCCTGCCGGCGGGAAATGATTTTGGAATCAGACATGTGACATCCCCATAAATGATGTGTCAGAGGGATAATAAATGCGTAGGCCTCTATTTTGGAGATGAAGGCGAGGGTACGCAAAATCATTAATTAATTTTTCTGAGTGTGTGGCAATGACAACCGTTGTTCCCAACTTATTGAGTTCAACAAATAGTTTCATCAGTTTTGGAGCAATGTCATTGTCAACGTTTCCTGTCGGTTCGTCAGCTAGCAATAAGTCCGGTCTGTTGATAACGGCTCGGGCAATAGCAATACGTTGCTTTTCTCCACCGGAGAGTGTTGCCGGGGTGTCTAATAAATGGCGGTCAAGTTCGACCCAGGACAGAAGCTCTTTGACGCGTTTGCGAACTTCACGTTCATCCATGCCACAAACACGCAAGGGGAGGGCAACATTGTCAAAGGCGCTCAGGTGATCAATCAGGCGAAAATCTTGAAAAACAACGCCTATTCTACGACGAAGCATGGCCAGATTGTCACGATGTGTAAAATTTATGTCTTTGCCAAAGACGTTGACGCTTCCTCTACTCGGTTTTTGAGCCAGATACATCATACTGAGCAAAGATGTTTTGCCAGCTCCACTTTTTCCGGTCAGAAAGTGAAAGGAACCTTTGGGTAGGGCTAGGCGGATGTCACTTAGAATTTCCGGCCCTTGTCCATAACGGATGCCAACATTTTGCATTTCTATAATGTTCGCGGTTTCTTTGGCGCTGGTCATCAAAATTTCTCTCCTTATTAACTCTATTCAAAATATAGCAATTATTTATTTAATAAAGCATTTTTTTTCGTTGATTAAACGCTTTTTGATTCTATAGTAATTTTGAAAGGTGAAAATAATGCTGATTCATTGTCCGAAATGTTTTGCTGCGTATGAAATTGATGAAAAACTTATTCCTGACAAAGGGAAAAAATTGCGTTGCAGTAATTGTGCAGAAGTTTTTGTTGCCGGAAAAGCTGATTTATCCGAGGAGGTAAAACCCGCGGATGAACAGGTGGTCACAGATGTTAGTCTTACAGAGGATAATGTTAACACTGAAGCTGCAGTTGAGGATGAGCCAAAGGAAACGTCTTCTATTGCTTCTGAGGTTTCTGAAACGGAAGATGTTAACGCTGAGGAACAAACAGAGAAAAATGATCCGATGGATGATATTTTTCAGCGCCTTTCCGTTCAAACAGCCGGATTGTTTAAGGCTGAAAGTGAATTGCCTTCGTGGAAACGCTTGTTGTTAAACGTTAAAAAAGTTGCCGGTCTGAATAGTAAATTGGTTCGTCAGGTTACCGGTGGAGTAGCTATTGTTTTATTGTTGTTATGTTTTTATGCGTATCGTTTTGAAGTAGTCCGTTCTGTTCCGTTTATGCGCTATGCATATTCTATGTTTGGGATTCAAGCTGTTGTTCCCGGAGAAGGATTGACTTTTGAGAATGTGGTTTGGAATGTCTTTGAGGAAGACTATGTTCGAAAGCTTGAAATTAAGGGATTTATCGTCAATACAACAGACGACAGTATCGGCTTGCCGATTATTCATATTGAATTGTTGGATAAGGATGCTGAGCAGCTTCAGGCCACAAATCAAGTTCCGACTTTGGATAAATTGCCGGCCGGTGAACGTTTGGCTTTGAATGCCATTATCAGAAAACCATCACCGTTGACAAAGTATGTGTATGTTACTTTTGTGCGCCGTGGTAAATAAGTTTCTAGTTATTTCTGGTGATTATGAAATCGGCTAATTGCTGCAATGTTTGTCCTCGAGAACCAAACAAGCTAAGCTCTTCTTTAGCTTCGGAAATCAAACGACGAGAGATGTCTTTGGCTGTTTCCAACCCGTAAAGGCTTACGAAGGTTAATTTTCCTTGAGCCTCGTCTTTATGCAATGTTTTTCCGACCAATTGTTGGTTGCCTTCTACATCAAGGATGTCATCAGCAATTTGGAAGGCAGCACCTATTTTACGAGAATAGATTATGAGAGCTTGTATTTCTTTTGGGGAGGCATTTCCTAGTATGGCTCCGGCCTCGCAAGCATAGCGTAATAAACGTCCGGTTTTCATTTCTTCAATTTTGTTGATGATTTTTTCTTGCTCGGCGGAAGAAGATGTTACAGAAAAACAAAGGTCAAGCATTTGTCCTGCAATCATTCCAGAAAAAGCACCTGCCGCATTAGCTAAAAGTGCAATCAGATTACAGCGTGTTTGTGGATCCTGAGCTGTTGTTTCATTTGATAAAATCTCAAAAGCATAGGTTAATAAACCATCACCGGCAAGAATGGCAGTTGCTTCATCAAATTGTTTATGACAGGTTGGCTTTCCTCTTCGCCAATCATCATTATCCATTGCGGGTAAGTCATCATGGATTAAGGAGTAAGAGTGAAGCATTTCTAAAGCAACAGCCGTCGGAAGTGATTGTTCTCTGTTGACTTCGAATAAAGCAGCTGTTTCAGCTACTAAGAAGGGACGTAACCGTTTTCCCCCGTTGATAACAGAATAGAACATCGCTTCTACAACACGTTTTTCTGCGCCATTCGGCATGGGGAAAAAGTGAGGGAGACGCGTGTTGAAATCTGTTGTATAGGCTTGAAGCTTTTCCAGGAAGTCAGACATTATGCCTCCGGTGTTTCGAAAGGAACTGTTTCCAGTTTTCCTTCCTGAGAAAGTTCGATTTTTTCAATTTTCAGGCGAGCGGCGTTTAATTTGTTTTCGCAAAGTTGCTTGAGAGCAACTGCTTTTTCATAAGAGGCAACAGCGTCGTCAAGTTTAATACGTCCGCTTTCCAGTTCACGAACAATATTTTCTAATTGCTGTAATGCTTCTTCAAAACTTAGTTTATTTAATTCATCCATATTCATCGGGGCCTCCTTTATTTTGTGCCGATGATATTATATATCAAAAATAATAGCAACATCGGTAATGAGTTTTGCAAGTTTTTTATCTTTTGGTTAGCTGGCAATTAGCTCTAGATGCACTGGTTTTATCTGATAAGTCTCCTAAATTAGTATAATAAGATTAGTGGTTTAGAAAGGAAATCTGTAATGAAAAGTTCAGCAATTGTGAATGGTGCAAAAATGTTGAAAGCAATGGGAAATGAAAAGCGTCTTGAGATTTTGTATCATTTGGCGGATAAAGAATTGAATGTGGGAGAATTGGAAAAAATTATCGGGTTGAGCCAATCTGCCTTATCTCAGCATTTGGCCGTGTTACGGCGTGAAAATTTGGTGAAAACCAGACGTGTAGCGCAAACTATTTTTTATTCAATTAAAAATGAGCGCGTTACTAAGGTTTTAGATTTATTGGCTCATCTTTTTTAAGTTACAAGGTGTTATTTTCTTCAGAGGGGGTGACTGTTTTTTTCTCAAATTCGATGCAGTGTTTAGTCGGATTGTATGAAATAAGCAGTTCTCCGTTTTTTAAGGATAGGGCATCTTGTCCGAATATTTCGTAGCGCCATCCCTTTAAGAAGGAAAAGTTTTTGCCGTGTCCGCTACAGAAATTTAGCAATTCTTCGTCATCCGTGATGAGTCTGGCGACGACGCCTTCCTGATTTGATTTTAATTTGAGAAGAAGCTTCATTACTTCCCATAATGCCGTTTTTTTGCTGGGCAACGGTTTTTCTTTAGGCGGCGTGACATATTCACTTTCGGGAATCGTCATGAAATGGTTAAGGACCTCAATGATTTCTTGTCCTAATTTGCCGCAAGATATATCTTTTCTAAGATTGCGTATGCCTGATAGTTGTTCCGAAGTTAAGGGGCAGACAGAGGCAATTTGCAGGAGCATTTCGTCTTTTATATAAGATTGGCGAGGGGTATTGCGTAGTTGGGAGCGGCGTTCTCTCCAAGCAGCTAATTCTCGCAAAATTGTTAAAAAACGCGGATTGTGAGAGCGGTGGCGGATACGCATCCAAATTTCATCCGGATTTATTTCATATGTTTGGGGAGAGCACAGGGTTTTCATTTCTTCATCAACCCAGTGATTGCGGTTTAATTTTTTTAGGCGTTTTTGAAGTTCCTGATATATTGGAACCAGATGTGTGACGTCTGAAAGTGCGTAATTTAGTTGAGCTTCCGTTAGCGGACGATGACTCCAGTCGGTTAGTCGGCTGCTTTTGTCAAGGTCAATATGGAGAATGTGACGAACCAAATTTTCATAACTGATTGATTCTCCAAAACCGAGAACCATAGCGGCTACCTGGCTGTCAAAAACAGGAGTTGGAATTTTTCCGGAAAGTAGGAATAATATTTCAATATCTTGTCTTCCTGAGTGAAAAACTTTGGTGATATTCGGATTTTGCAGAATTGTGAAAAACGGACTTAAATCCAAATCTTCTGCGAGAGGGTCAATAATGGCGCATTCTTCTTGAGAACCAACCTGAATGAGGCATAATTTTGCGTAATAGGAATGTTCACGCAAAAATTCTAAATCTACGGTGATAAAGGGGTGCTTTTCCAGAGTTTGGCAAAAATTTTTTAAAGCGTCGGTTGTTGATATTAGATTCATTGATATTATTCTTTCTTCCTTTTGCCAAAGTTTAACAGGATATCATTAAAAATTTTTTAATAAAATTTGGTTAAATAAAACTTGACTTTAGACAAAAATATGCTACTTTGGTGTTCATCTCAAAAATAATTAGTATTATTATTCTAAAAAAAACAGTTTTATGAAAACAATTTTTTTCGTGAAAAACAATTCTCTGAAGCCGAACTATCAGGATGTGTCGGTAAATAACAAAAAGTTTGTCAAACATCTGCGTAAAATTGCGGAGGAGCATCGGTTCAAAGCTGAGATTTATCCGGCGATTTTGTGTGACAGCCTCAAGACAGATGAATGCTACGGCGCTATGGTTGAATTGACCTACACTTGTCCCGAGCAAATTGTCGAAGTGGCTCAGGTTTTCAAGTATGCAGTTAATCCGGGACATGTTCTGCTGTATGTGTATGTCAAGGACGCTGTGCCTCCTAAAGAGTTCGAACTTTCCAAGGTGGCGTCCTGCACTATCGCTGATTGCGGTTTGCAGGGGGTGGCTTTCAAACTGCACAATCAGATGAAGGCGTATCTAAAGCGCTGCGGTATACCCGTGTCTGCAGTTGTCTTTGCTGACGGCAAGATGATTCATCTCCAGATGATTTGCGACCCGAAGGTGCAGCCCTGTTATGATTACTGGCAGAAAGTCACCGGAGAGTTTTTCCGTTCTATTGGCTTGCAGCCGGCTTTTATGCACGCTGCGGTGCTGAATTATTAACCAACATGAGAGGCGTTCAATTTTTGGACGCCTTTTTTTGTTTTTTCTTGATTTTTTGAGTTAAATTGATTATACAAATAAGAACATTTGTATAATTAATATTTAGTGTATTTAAATTATTAAAAATTCTATTTTATGGAACGACAAACCATTAATCTGGAGAAGTATTGTATTATTGATGCTTCTTCCTTGGAATATGCTGCTAAAGCGGCAGTAGGAAGCCTTGTAGAAAACCACGGCAGTAAGTTAATCGACGGCAGTGTTGTCAGCCCTCATGGTGAGACTTCGGTTTCTTTCGTGGAAATCGACTTCAAGGAGGGACCTGTGGTTGATATGATGGTCGCCATTGCTGAACGTTACAGCCTTTATCCCTTCTACATCATTGAAGAGAACAAAGGTCATCTACCTAAGCAAGCCAAGTATCAGCGCTATATTGTCGAAGAGGCAACGGCGCTGTTTCGGAGAGAACGTCTTTCCTTAGCCCGTTTCAAGGAACTCTTGCTGCAGGCGTGCAAAAAGATTTATCGTGAGAACAGTGTTTTTGTAAAGGCTTTCGTCTATGAAGGCGATCGTTTCTTCCATGTGGCACTGTTTAACTCAGAGCGCTCTCCAAAGTCTCGTGATACTATCATCGGCGTACCCGAATGGCGCGAGGTAATCTGCAAGTTGGTGTCGGACCTGAACGGTTCGGTGACTTTCAAGACCGTTCGTTATGCCAATCTTTAAGTTTGGTTCGTCTAAACTCTCATTTCTAAGAGCCTGTCCCCTAAAAGGGGCAGGTTCTTTTTTTGTGGCGAAAACGGAGATTGTAGTTGCTTTTAAGATAAATCAGCATTAAAAAAGAAAATATTTTTTAGAATAACAAAGAGGTTAAAATGCAAAGTTATCGGACTCATACCTGCGGCGAACTGCGTAGCGGGGATATTGGAAAAACAGTTAAACTCGGTGGGTGGATTCATCGCAAACGTAATTTGGGTAATTTGTGCTTTGTTGATTTACGCGATCATTACGGTATTACGCAATGTGTGTTTGACAGTTCTTCTGATTTGTTTGAAAAGATTGAGGCTTTGCGCGTCGAATCGGTTATTGGTATTGAAGGTGAAGTTATTGCCCGTGAAAGCGTTAATAAGAACATGCCGACGGGGGATGTGGAATTAAAGGTCAGAGCTTTGGAAGTTTATTCTGAAGCTGATGTTTTGCCGTTTCAGGTGGCTATGGAAGATGATGCACCTGAAGAAATGCGCTTAAAGTATCGTTTTTTGGATTTACGTAAAGATAGAATTCATAAAAATATTTTGCTGCGTTCGGCAGTTATTCAACGTTCTCGCGAGTTGATGCGGGAGCAAGGTTTTACGGAATATCAGACACCGATTTTAACAGCTTCGTCTCCTGAAGGAGCGCGAGACTTTTTGGTTCCGTCACGTCTTAATCCCGGCAAGTTTTATGCTTTGCCGCAAGCTCCACAACAATTTAAGCAATTGTTGATGGTTTCCGGTTTTGATCGTTATTTTCAAGTAGCTCCATGCTTCCGTGATGAAGATCCTCGTGCAGATCGTTCTCCGGGAGAGTTTTATCAGTTGGATATGGAAATGTCTTTTGCCACACAAGATGATGTCTTTAAGGTCATTGAACATACATTGGGGACTATTTTTAATGAATTTGCTAATGGTAAGACAGTTGATCAGGCTCCTTATGTTCGCATTCCTTTCCGTGAGGCGATGGCAAAATACGGTTCAGATAAACCGGATTTGCGCAATCCGTTAGTATTGCAAGATGCAACTTCATTCTTTGGAAACAGCGGCTTCGGTGTTTATGATGGTTTAGTGAATGAGGGTAAAACCGTTAAGGCTATGGTTGTTGGCGGTATTGCCGATAAACCGCGCTCTTTCTTTGATAAACTGGATGCCTATGCCAAAGAAGAGGGAATGGGCGGTATTGCTTATGTTGCTTTTGCTGAGGCTGGAGCAAAAGGTATTGCCAAGCTCTTGAGTGCAGAAAAACTGGAAGAGTTGAAGTCTGTTTATGGTGCAAAAGATGGTGATGCCGTTATCTTTATGGTTGGTAAAGGTGTCAAGTTTGATAAGTTCAGCGGTCGTCTACGTAATAAAGTGGGTGAAGAACTGGGCTTGATTGATGAAAATTCATTCAAAATGTGTTGGATTGTTGATTTTCCGTTCTATGAAGAAAATGA
>CAYLIN010000010.1:0-21098 GCA_964383725.1 uncultured Azospirillaceae bacterium
GTCTGGGAAAACAACTAACGGAAAAGACGGACAAATCAGCTCAGAGGCCTGTGTTACTAATACTTGTCGCTCGTACAACTCAAGCTATCAATCTTCTGTACCAGATGCCAAGGTTTGCAAGACGGTTCCTTCTTCTGAAGTTGGTGGATTAACCTGTTATAAAGATTGTAAGTTTATTCGTGAATTTAAAGGACATACAATGGGTGATTTATTAAAAGATTGTGATGACATGGGCGCATGTCAAATACTGGAAAATGAAAATAAATCAAAATGTTGGATGTGGACGGATTCTAATAAGCCATCATATGCATATAATGGCGCACAAACTTGTATGGAAAGTGGCAAATTATTGCGTTGTGGAAACAGATTACTTTCTTCAGATGGTTCATCTTGTTCAAATGCTACCCCTCTGCAATGTGGCGGAACAGATCGTAAGGATGGTTGGGGAAAGATCACAACGTTCGTGGATATTAATTCTGAAAAAGATGTGAACACAAATGGATGTGATCCGGATTCTTCCGGTCAACTTCTTTGGGGTAGAGTGAGAATCCAATTCGCTTGCAAATACATATACAGATGGTTGGATAAAAATGGCGATATTCAGGAAAAGAAAGTTAAGTTATGGATGTATAATCTCGACAATAATTCCCCACTACGTCTAAGCTCGGTAAATAAGTTGATTGACTTTGAAAAACTCTGTCGGACATTCGAGGATAAGGTGGGACAGAATGATGTATTTAAGTACTTGAATGACAATGCAAGTATATCATTTTTCCAATAATTATCATTAACTCTTAAGCCGCTCCTCTCCACGCAGATTAATCTATGAGGAAAGGGGCGGCTTAAAGTATTTTATTCCTTTTCCGATGGGGAGAAAGTGTATTCAGTCTTGAGTTTTGTAAAGAAAAATCCTATATATGATACGTTAGTGAAATCAATAGAGGATACGGTATGAAAACAGGGCGGAATTTATTAGTGTGGTTACTGGCTATTGTCATTTTATCCGGAGCAATGAATATGCTTTCAGGTAATGCTGAGCGAGTCAATGCGGATAATTTGGCTTTTTCAGAATTTTTGGATCATGTTGAAGGTAAAAAAGTTGCCGAAGTGACAATTGAAGGAGCCGTCATTAGCGGAACGTTCGTGGATGGAAAGCGTTTTTATACTTATGCGCCGTTTGATCCGAATATGGTTGAGTTGTTGCGCAAAAACGATGTTAAAGTATCGGCTCGTCCCGAAGATACAACGTCTAATACCTTGTGGGGCGTTTTGATTTCTTGGTTTCCGATGATTTTGCTTATCGGTGTGTGGATTTTCTTTATGCGTCAGGCAAATTCCGGTAATAATAAAGCGATGAGTTTCGGTAAATCACGTGCTCGTTTGATTGAAAACACTAAAAAAGTTACGTTTAAGGATGTGGCCGGAGCTGATGAAGCTAAACAAGAGTTGGAAGAGATTATTGATTTTCTGAAAGATCCCGGAAAGTTTCAGCGGTTGGGGGGTAAAATTCCGAAGGGTGTTTTGATGGTTGGTCCTCCGGGGACCGGTAAAACATTGTTGGCCAGAGCGGTTGCCGGTGAAGCAGATGTTCCATTCTTTTCGATTTCAGGTTCTGATTTTGTTGAGATGTTTGTCGGTGTCGGTGCCAGTCGTGTTCGTGATATGTTTTCACAGGCTAAGAAAAATTCACCATGTTTGTTGTTTATTGATGAAATTGATGCCGTCGGACGTCATCGTGGTGCCGGTTTAGGTGGCGGCAATGATGAACGTGAGCAAACTCTTAACCAGCTTTTAGTGGAGATGGATGGTTTTGAAGCTAATGAAAATGTTATTGTCATTGCGGCAACAAACCGTCCTGATGTTTTGGATCCGGCCTTGTTACGTCCGGGACGTTTTGATCGTCAGGTGACGGTGACGAATCCGGATAAAAAAGGGCGTGAGGAAATTTTGAAGGTTCATGCCAGAAAAGTTCCTTTGGCGAAAGATGTGAATTTGTCGGTTATTGCTCGGGGAACACCCGGTTTTTCCGGTGCTGATTTAGCAAATCTGGTCAATGAGGCCGCATTATTGGCTGCTCGCAAGAATAAACACAAGGTTACTTCAAAAGATTTTGATGATGCCAAGGATAAAGTTTTGATGGGGAGCGAGCGTCGTTCTATGGCTATGGATGAGAAAGAAAAGCAGTTGACTGCTTATCATGAAGCCGGACACGCTATTTGCTCTTTGTTTGTGGAGGATACAGATCCTATCCACAAAGCAACAATTATTCCCAGAGGTCGTGCTTTGGGTATGGTTCAGCAGCTTCCTGAAAAGGACCAATATTCATATTCCCGATCTAAAATGTTATCCAGATTGGTCATTACAATGGGGGGGCGTGTTGCTGAAGAATTAAAATTCGGTTATGAAAAAGTAACTTCCGGAGCCTCATCTGATATTGCTGCCGCGACTAATTTGGCTCGTTCTATGGTGACAGAGTGGGGGATGAGCGATACTCTTGGTCCGGTTTTATATGCTGAAAATTCCGGAGAGGTATTCTTAGGAAAATCAGTAACACAAAGCAAAAATATGAGCGAAGATACAGCGCGTTTGGTTGATGCTGAAATTAAGCGTTTAGTTACAACGGCGTATGAACAAGCGAAAAAAATGCTTCAGGATAAACAAAAAGAATGGGAAACTTTGGCTCAGGCTCTTATGGAATATGAAACCTTGAGCGGAGAAGAAATTCAAAAAGTTATCAATGGTGAAAAAATTGATAAATCCGCGGAATCTCCTGTTTGCGCTGAAAAAATGACACATTCGTCGGTGCCGGAAATATAGTGTGGTATTGACTTTAAACAAACGAACTGCTATATCTGCAGTTCGTTTGTTATCTTTAATACATTATTTATGAAAAAAACAATAAACTATCTGGTTTCTTACAAAGTGAAAGAGGCCATAGCTCGGAGCCTATCAAAGGATGTCGCAGATATATATGAGACAGATGATATTTTTGATACGCTGTGTGAGGTAAGTTGGGATGCAGCATTTTTAGTGTTGGATTTGGAGGAATATTTTTCTTGCAAATTTTCCAATGAAGATATCTTCAAATGGAGGACTGTGGGGGATATTATCAACACAATGGTCGCTAATCCTGCTGTTCAGTCGTTTTGTCTAGCTGCACAATAAAAGAACCCCTCTGTTAAAAACAGAGGGGTTCTTTTATTTATGGCAGATGTTAGCCTATTTTGGTGTCTGCAGTCAGTTGTTCACCTTCTTGCGCATAGGTTTCTACTGCGCGAGCGGCTTTTTTAGCCAGAGCGATGCAGCCGGGACCTCCAACACAACCACCAGTACAGGTCATGACTTCAATCATGTTGTTTTCGCCGCCTTTTGTTGCATAGCGTTTTAGAATTTTCATAGATTCTTTGTTTAATCCATCTATTCTTTCAAGTCTGAGTTCTGTTTTATTTCCGACTAAATCGGCAACAGCGCTGGCAACACCTCCGGTAACAGGGAAAATACGTCCTTGAGCGTGGGATATTTTTTCAAAGGCTTCTTCCGGACAGTCCTGAACATTGATTTCTGCAGCCTCTAAAATGGCACTCAGTTCGTCAAATGTCATTACATAATCTGTGTTGGGGTCGCTTTCGGCTTCCATTCTTTTAGCCAAGCAAGGGCCAACAAATACCGTAATGCAGTTCGGATCTTCTTGTTTAACCAGTTCTGCAGTATAATACATTGGTGTTTTGGTGGTTGAAACATAGGGAGCTAATTCTGGAATGTGTACATGTGCGGCGCGGAAATATGCCGGACAGCAGGATGTCGTCATAAATTTTTGACCTTCTTCCATACGTTCGACAAATTCAGCAGCTTCACGTTGAGTAGTGATGTCGGCGCCAACGGCAACTTCGATAACGTTATCAAAGCCGAGTTTTTTCAACGCACTGACCAAATTGTTGATTGTGCCGTTAAATTGTCCCATGACGGCAGGAGCCAACATGGCAACGACTTTTTTATCTGTTTCTTTGATCTTACGCAGAATATCAATCATTTGATAGCGTTCGACAATTGCTCCGAATGGGCATGAACGTAAGCATTGTCCGCAGGAAATACATTTGTCATGATCAATATGTTCTTTGCCTTCTTCATCTTTATGTAAAGCGGCAACAGGGCAAGCGTCTTCACAAGGAAGCGGTGCTTTGATGATTGCTGTATAAGGGCATGATTCTTTACAAATGCCACAGTTGATGCACAAATTGGTATCAATATGGGCTTTTCCATCAACAAAGCTAATCGCTTTTTTAGGGCAGTTGACCATGCAAGGACGAGCTGCGCAACCACGACATTGATCGCTGACGATGTGTTGAGGTTTTTTGCACGCAGCACAGGCGTTATGGATAACTGAAATTTTGTTAGCACAAAGAGCTTCTCTTTTCAGAGCGTCTTTGGCAAATTCGCCCAGTGTTTTTTCTGAGGGAGAAATTTCTTCCGGACAGATACCCATTGCAGCCAGGCATTGTTCTTTAAGAATTTCGCGGTCTCTAGCAATGCTGCCACGGATAGGAGTGGCGTCATCAGGAATGAGTTCGACTAAAATCTCATCAACGTTTTCAAGATGATGGTTAAGATAACTTGCTGCAATCTTTGTTAAAAGAGTGTGGCGCATAGAATTGACTTTATTTTTGGGGACTAACATTCTTAATCTCTCTTTGTTATTGTAAAACTAGCAGGAGTATATCGTAACATTAAAAAAAAGCAACCCTAAATCAGGTGTAAAATGTATTCTTCTATTAACCGAAAGTTAGTAAAAAAGGAGTAAAGTTATATATAATATGTTTAAGATTTTAAGGGTGCTTTGATGGCCAAGGGCATAAATTTTACCGCAGAAAAATATCTTTTAGATTCTTTGAATCGGATTGCAAAGAATCCGGATGGTTATGCGGTTCTTTATGTTAGTGTTTCTAAGTTAAAACCCAAGAATCGCCATCCCGGGTTTATTAAAATTTTTGCTAAAATGTTTGATGGCTTGGTGGGAGCTACTGATGGATTGATGTTTATTCTTTCTAATGGTGATTTTGCAATATTGGGAAAGAAAATTTCTCCAGAAACAGTTGAGCAAGCCGTTTTGAAGCTACAGCAAGGATTGTCTGCTGATCCGATTTTTTATGCTCATAATCGTGATGAATTTGCGCATTTATATGAATTCCCTCATGATTTTGTTCCTTTTTATAATCATGTTCAGCAAATTATTGATGCCGGTGAAGTACCTGTCAGTTCAATTGTGAAAAAAAATCCCATTACGGCTGCAGAGATTGATGAGATTATCAACTATTTGGATAATTATGTTGATGTTCCTGAGATTGTTAAACATCAGAGTGTCATTAAAATTGGTCGTAATAATCAGTTTCAGGTTTTGTTTCAGGAATTTTTTGTTGCGGTCAAAGATTTAAGCAGCCATTTTAATCGTAATATTGATTTTGTGGCAAATCGCTGGTTGTTTTTATATTTGACGCAAACATTGGATAAGAAGACTATTTCTTCATTCAAAAGCGCCGCTATTCAAAATTGGCCGAAGCAAGTCAGTTTGAATCTGAATTTATCTTCTGTTTTTTCAAAGGAATTTGTTGATTTTGCAAAAAAATTTTTAACTGAAGAGCAGAAAATCATTGTTGAAGTTCAGATGATGGATGTGTTGAATAATTTGCCGCTTTATTTTGAGGCTCGAGAACTTTTACATCGTGGCGGGCATCAAATATTGATTGATTCCTTGAGTTCGGAAACTTTACATATGTTGAATTTAAATCGTCTTGAACCAGATTTGATAAAAATCTTTTGGAATCCGATGATGGAATTTGATATGGATAATACTGAACTGCGTCAATTGTTTGATGTGTTTGGACGAGAGAAAATTATTTTAGCAAAGTGTGGAGATGAGAAGGCTTTGCGCTGGGGAATTAAATATGGTTTGAGTAATTTTCAAGGGCCGTATATTGATATGTTGGAGGTGGCTCTTATTCGCGCTCAATGTCCCCACGGAAAAGAATGTTCCGCTGATGATTGTTTGAAGCGGCGTCGTTTGTTAGCCGGTTCTGTTCGTGAACAATGTAAGAGCAAAGAATTTTTGGAAAAAATGCTGGGGTAGTGTTATGGGTATTGCTTTTGCCAGAGGAGATGAATCAGTAGGGTTAAAACCTGATACGGTTGTTTTTGATTATATGAAAAAAATAACTGCGTCTATTAATGAATATCAGGTTTTATATTTTCATACTCATAAACTTCAATCAGGCAGTTTAAAAGTTGTTCAACGACAGGAACTTATTGAAACATTTGAAAATGTTGTAAAAAAGTCAGATGGTGAGATTTTTTCATTGCCCAATGAAGATGTTCTCATTTTCTTTAAGAAAAAATGTAATGACGAAGTTAAGGCTTGTTTGGTTAAAGTTCGTTTTATGTTTCATGATGATCCGTTGGTGAAAAATGCTGATGATTTAGTCGGAGCCGGTCTAATTACAATATTTGATTTGGAAACGGAAAGTGAGACTTTTAGCCAACAGGTTAAGGATACCATTGCCCGAATCTCTCAAGAAATGAATATTAGTAAAGAAAAGGTTCAGAGCCAGGCGATGCCATCCGTTTTTAATACCAGTGCGAAAAAAATGCGACTGGAGTTGACACCGGAGATGTTGGCAAAGGTACAAAAGGTTTTGTCGGTGGCTGATTTTTCCAGTTTTATTCGGCGGCAATCTATTTGTGCGGTTATAGGTAAGGCTCCTCCACAACGTGTGTTTGAAGAAGTTTATGTTTCTATTCCGGATTTAAGAGAGATGCTGTTGCCGGATGTGGATTTGACGGCGAATCCTTGGTTGTTTTTATCTCTTAGTGAAACATTAGATAAAAAAGTTTTGGAGATTATTAATCGTCACGATGATGGTTCTTTGGCGGGAAATTTTAGCGTTAATATCAATGTATCGACCATTTTATCCGATGAGTTTTTAGAGTTTGATGATAATATTAGTGCATCTATGCGCTCTTCGGTTATTCTGGAATTGCAATTGGTTGATATTTTTAGCGATTTGAAGGCCTTTATGTTGGCTAAAAATTTCGCTCAATCGCGTGGGTATAAGATCTGCATAGATGGAATTACCGTTGATAAGTTAAAATACTTGAATCGGGTTAATTTGGATTGTGATTTGCTGAAAATTATTTGGCATCCGACATTTATGGATATCATTAATGAAGATACCCATTTTATGGATTATATAAACAAAGCGGAACGTTCAAAAATGATTTTGTGTCGAATTGATGATCCCCAAGCTGTCGAAGTTGGGAATAATTTGGGGATTAATCTTTATCAAGGGCGATATATTCAACGTTTGTTAAATGCTCAGCCGCGGCGGACGATTTTCGCTATTAAAAAATAAGAAAACAACATGATTTATTGTAACTGACAGCGGCGTCTGAGGATTTTGTTTTTCTGGTTGTTTTTTTCTTTTTTTATTTGTTCTATACGGATTAAATTTTTCCATATGAAATAGTTTTGCTGTTCCGATGCCATTTTTAAAGATGGTGGTATCGTGTCGGAAGATGTGGTGTGCGTTGTTTCCATTTATTACCTCTCGTGATTGGGTGAATAATAACCAGAATATAAGCATTTTTTTGGTGTTTTCTATATGAAGAAAATTAAAAAAAATATTGCAATTAAAAACTGTTTATTTTATAAAATACGAATGATAAATAGTTTTGTCGGGTGAGGCTATCTTATGCTTAATAAGCGCGATCTGATGAATATGGAAGGCATTATGATGCTTTATGCTATTAAACAAAATGCCGGAAAAAGAGAGGCTGCAAAGCGTCTGAATACTTCAATTGATACCCTTAATAAATATCTGAATAATTTGGAAATAGAATTGGGGGTAAAGTTAGTTTCCGCGTATGAAAAAGGTTGCGTATTAACCGAAAATGGAGAAAAAGTTGTTAAGCTTGCTGATGTGATTAAGCAAAACTTGCAACAAGCGTATGTTGCCGTTTTGCATGAAACAGATGTTAGGGGAGAAGTTAGGGTTGCTTATGAATGTGATGCGCGTAGCAATATGTCTGTTTTTTTAGGGGATTTTTTTACGCAATATCCGGATATTACTCTTTTTATAGATACCTTTGATACCGTGCCGGATATGAGTAAACTGACATATGATATTTCAATCGGGTATAATGTTCCTCGCGGTGAAGATTTGGTTGTTGTTTATAGTCGTAATATTTCATTCGGTTTTTTTGCCTCATCGAAATATTTGGCTAAATATTCGTATCCGCAAAATTTGGATGATTTATTGGAAAATCATCGTTTGGTGGTTAAAAACAGCGGATGGTGGCAGACAATGGAAGGAAAGCGGATATTGCAAAATGCTAAAAAAGGTATTTGTTTTTCTAACAGTACCTTTGTCGTTAATGATTTAGCGATTGGTGGTTCGGGGATTGCTCTTATGCCGATGAATTTTGAGCGTGGTGGGCATGGTATGGTTTGTTTGGATAAGCTTTCTTGCGATATTCAGATGCCTCTTTATTTGTTTTCTCATCGCTCAATTAAGGATATTCCTAAAGTTCGGGCTGTTCTTGATTATTATAAGACTGTGCTGGAAAATCTATAATTGTTGTATGTGTTTTGTGTATTGGGTGAATACTTTTTTCATTAATGTGGAAATAGCATAATTGCTTAAGTCTTTGGGGGAGATGAATAAACCATCGCTTTGCGGTGTATCTGTTTGTAGCTGATAGATGTGTAGTGTGAGTTTGAAATGTGTGAATATGTGACTGATTGTTTGTGTCGTATTTTTAGCTGATGAATATTTTGGCGTTCCTTCATTCCATGGGAATTCATATAATCCGGAGAGTAAACCTTTTTCTATGCGTTTGCGAATAAATAATTCTCCGCGGCTGTTGTTAATGATATAAACACAGCCATGTTTTTCTTTTTTTGTGTTTTTGAGACGTTGCGGAATTTTCTCAATATCAGCTTCAGTTGCAGATAGGCAGTGGTGTTGCCAGGGACAAAGGAGGCATTGGGGGTTTTTAGGTGTGCAGATCGTTGCTCCTAAATCCATAATTGCGGAGGCGTAATCGGCAGCGTGATTAGGCGGGGTTAATTCTTGAGCTTTGTGTTTGATGATGTCTTGAATACTTTGTAACGGAGCTGTTAAGTGGTAAAGTCTGGCTATAATACGCATGACATTTCCATCAATAACTGTTTCCGGTTGGTTAAATCCCAAAGCTAAAATGCTGGCAACGGTATATGGACCAATGCCTTTCAGCTTTAATATATTTTCTTTATTTGAGGGAATAATTCCATTGTAGTCTTGAATTATTATTTGAGCTGTTTGGTGTAATGATCGGGCTCGTGTGTAATATCCCAAACCTTGCCAAAGTTGGTAGACTTCATCTAATGAAGCTGCCGCTAAAGATTGTATGGATGGAAAGCGTTGCATGAATTTTGTAAAATAAGATAGAACAGTTTTGACTGTCGTTTGCTGAAGCATGAATTCTGATACTATGACAGCGTAAGGGTCCGGGTGGGCTCCTCCTTTGTGTCTCCATGGTAAATCGCGACCATGGAGGCTATACCATTCTAATAAAAGATTTGATAATTCAGTCATAATGGTAGTTTAATGTCTTTTCGGGATGTTGTCCAGTTAAAGTTTTTGTATAAAAATATTAAAGGAAAGGGAGCCGATGTTTTTAAAAACGCTTCTGGATAAACAATTCAATTAAAGATTTTTCATATTCTCTTTGCCAGATGTTAGAATTTTTATCTGTGTAAGAATAAGTCAACGTTGGCACCAAGCCCCAAACGGCAATATTGCGGTTTGATAAAGAGATAGAATATCTTTGAGTAACATCTTTTTCTTTGATTTCCTTAAACTGATAATTCTTAACAGTCCAACGTTTGCCTTTGTAATTGGTAAATAAAACCGACGGCTCGGTATAAACATGAAAACCATAAGGCAGATCGGCACCTAAACCTAATGCAAAATTAATTCGGTCATTGGTATAAGTCATATCTTTTGTTTTTTCATATTCATAACCGGTTTTGAAAATCAGATATTTTGAAGAATCTAAAGCATAAAACAGCCGCAGTCTGGCGGCTTTAGTGTCTCCGTTCAAAATATCGCCGTAATCATCATAATAAGTCGGTGTATAAGTCAAAGTCAGATTTGCATTGAGCTGCTTGGTGATGTCATAACTGTTTTCAACCATAAATCCGGTAGAATAGTTATAAGCAGTATGCCCTAAATATCTTCTTGAAATCGTCGGACCAAAGAAAATATCGCCTTTTTCGTAAACATATTTGGCGCCCAAAACATAGTATAAATACACATCATCGTACTTTTTATCATCATATCGGGCGGTATAAACCAAAGCTTCATTCCGGATACGCCAGTTGTCAGAGAATTTGTACTCGTAGTTTCCGCCGGCTGTAATGTTAAAACCGACATCTTTTTCCGGTTCGTCCAAAGTGTTACACATCACGCCAAACATTGTCATAACACATTGTTCGCCGGAAGTGGTATTATTCACATTATTATCAGGGGCAATACCGAAGTTAAACCACACATTCCAGTTTTTGTTTTGGCGTATATGGTATAATGCTTGTTTAATCCGATATTGTATCGGCAACGGCAAATCTTTATCAGCCAAAGCCAAGCGATAATGATAATCAGCCCGCCACCAGTCTTCTTTTTTGAGGTAAAGTTCTGCTAAACGAAGGCGAATGTTTGAAATATCGGGTTGGTAATTCAAAATAAAGTAATAAATGTCTATTGCTTCATCGTACTTGTGTTCGGCTGTGGCAATTTGTGCCAACAAATACAGGCGTTCAATTTCCAACTCTCGCACATCGTAAGGTTTGGCGAGCAGAGCTTTTCTGGCATCATCAAGCTGACCTTTGCTCATCAGTTCTTTGGCAAAGGTTAAAACCTGCTCGTGTGTCATTGTCAGGATTGTTTGATTTTCAGAAACTTGGGGCGTTTCTCTTGCTTCGGTTTGATACACCCAAAGCAGTAAAAACACCCCAAGTATTATGCTTGTGCGTTTGAACATTTAGCTATTTACGCAATGCTCCAAAACCGATTTGAGAATGCAATCCTTCACCATTATGCTCTTTACCATAAGCAATATATCCTGTTGCTTCGCTAGGAATGCCATTATCACCGTAATAACCAAAATCAACAGCACCGTAATAGTCATAACTTCCAGACATTTGGTGATTACCGACAAAATCTTTTACCCCATTTTTAACAACATCATCTGAATATTTGAATTCATCTTTGATATTTTTGCCTTCATCAGAGAAAGATAGGTTATAGTTATCACCTTTATTGTTTGTTTCTACCGTTACATCGTACCATTTATCAAAATTAGCTGTCAGAGTTTCTTTACCTTTGTTAAATGTAAGATGTGCAGTACCATCATAATTATCCGATTTTTCACATCTATCTCCTACACATTCATTGTTTGTGTTGTTATATTGGTAAATTAGAGCGGCAACAGCCTTTCCATCAAACTCCATTGTTTGGTCGGCAAATAGGTTTGGGTTAATTCTTTTAGCTTCATATCCACCTGCGAAAACAAAAGTTTCATCTATTTTATCTTCTCCTTCCCAGCTATTGACTTTAACCGTACCAAAATCTGAATACATCAAATTTGTTCCTTGGCCATCAATATCCTTGCCTTTACTGGTATAGCCTATTGAAGAATCTCTATTTCCTTCCTTTAAGCCGGCAATACTGAATCCTTTATCTGAATTTCCACCATCTTTTAAATCATTAGCATCCAGGTTGTTTATTGCGGTTTTCCAAGCATCTTCATTGTCATAGCCTTCTTCTGCTAATTTTGCCATAAATCTTTTTTTCAGCTGACCTAAATTCAACTTTTCAAACGCTTCAAGATATAATTCACCTCCATCCATTTCTAATTTATAACCTAAATTGAGACCATTTCGCTTAAATTCACCATCATTGCTTTTGTTGAAATTGATATCTCTGCTATCGGCAGAATCAGTTGAAACATCAAAATGCAATCCTGTAATTTTACCATTTTTATCAACTACAAAATTAACATAACTGTCTTGTTTAGCATCAATATTAACCATTGTTAATTTAGCATTTTCCAAGCCAATTTGCTTAACTTTACCATTTTTATCAAAATACATATCATAGACTTGCTCTGCTTTTCTTTTAATGGTTAAGGCATTGGTATCAACCCAATCTTTTAATTCGCTATCATTGGGTAATTCATCTGCGTGATATCCTGCCAAAATTAAAGATTTTCTTAAATCTGCTATATTTCCCGTTGTATCAACCGTAATATTCCCATCATTATCGGTACTAACGGCATCAACAAGCAATTCTTTCATTAAACCATAAGACGCTTCTACTTTATTTTGGTTAGAAAGTGGTTCTACATCATTTGAAAATAGAGAGATTTTTCTTGCTTTGCTTTTAAACATAGATGCTGTTTGAGCATCTGCATTATCTACCTGTTGAGAAAGATATTCTTCTGCCGAAATCTTTGCTGTTGCCATACAAGTTTCGGGGTTAATGGCACAAGGGTCTTGCTCTGTTTGAGGTCTATCCGGTAATGTTGATGGCGGAATATAACCGCCATGTCCGCCGCCACCGCCGCAGGCTGAAAGCATTGTTGAAAGTGTTAATGCTGCAATAAGTGATAATTTTTTCATATTTAGTTCTCCGAAATTCTATAAAAGCAAGGCGTTCCTTGAAAACCCAAGAAACGCCTGATTTGTTTTAATTTTAGAAGTTATATTTGATATTGAAGTTGCCGTTCCAACCTTCACGACCACCCTCACGGCGGTTGATTTCGGCTGATAAGCTCCAACTGTCATCCAAGGCTTTATTTGCACCCAGACCATATTCTACATAATCTTTGGCACTGATGTTCGGCAGATTGATATCATTGACATCCGCATTGCCGCCATTATCCATAATGAAAGCATATTTTGCTTGGGCATAGCCTGTCCAACCGTTGTTGAAGTCTTTATTAACCTTAACGCCCGGAGCAACTTCAAACAGGTGCAGATTATCGTTTTTAATCTTTACGCCGGATTTTGAGGTATAGTCTTCATTATTCACAAAGGTATAACCAGCATACAAGCTTGGAACTACACTCAAACCATTATCAAGGTCATAAGTATAGCCGGCTTTTGCTGCAATACCTGTGAAATATGTGTCAAACTTATCATTACCAAAGGAGTGTTTATCTTCATTTCTGATATAACCTGTATTAACACTTGCCAACAATTCGGCGTTTCCTTTGTTCAAAACAGAATCTAAACCGATATAACCGCCGTTTTGTTCAATTTTGTTGCCGTCATATTTTTGTTCGCTGTTGATATAACCGGCATACAAGCCATAAGTTGCATCAAAATCGTTAAAGTGTTTCACATCACCATTCACACCACCGACAACCGAATACATTTCAGAATCTACATTGTTGAACGATTTCATATCAACCGTATCATTAAAGCCAATGACGGATACCCAAGCATTGTCTTTTTGCGGCAAAGTGTTGTTCAGTGATGAAAAAGCCGTTTGAGCGATTGTGCTTTGGATTGTGGCAAGTGTTTGCCCTACAACCGAACCGGCATAAACTGACGGGTTATAATCGCTGACATTTGCCCCTTTACCACGCGTGAAAGTGAAATCACCCTCTGCTTTATCATAGGCAACATCATAAGTATAGATTGGTGACAAAGCTTTCAAACCGCTTGTGGCTCCGGTGTAATCGGTTGCTGCTAAAAGGTCTTTATTTTCCGTAAAGTTGACTGTTGTTGTTTCCTCTTTTGCATCAGATACCAAGTTTAGTTTGGAAATGTTGAGTTTTGCTCCATCATCTACCGTGACATTGTCAGAAGTAAGTGTATCCATTTTTTCATTAGCCAAATCCACATCAAGCATAATGTTTGAATTTTGGGAAAGTTTGAGACTTGCTAATTGGATAGGAGTTACTTTGCCATTGGCAATATCTAATGTGCCACCATTAAAATTGATGGAGTTTAGAGCATATGTGCCATTTGTTGCAGAGTGCTTGCCGTTCTCATACAAAATTTTATCATCATCATATTTCAGAGTTCCTTTTGTAATTGTCCAAGCAATATCGTCGTCATAACCGCCATCAGCCAATTTACGTGTCAGAGTATTTCCGTCAACAACAGCTTTCGCCGGGTCAAACAAACCGGAAAATTCCACATCTCCTTTGAATGTAATCACATTATTCTGTCCTAAAATTGCAGAATTATTCAACTGAACATCGGTTACTTCAAGTTTTGCTCTTTCATCTGTGATAGTGATTGTAGAATCATTGAGGGCTAAATCGTTCAAATGCATAGAAGATTCATCATTCAATGTAATTTTAGAGTCTGTAACGGTTGTGTTTTCTTTATTATTTCCTAAAAACTGAATTGATGAACTTCCGTTTAATTCAATTTCAGAATCACTAATTTTTAACGGAGCTTTGGATGTTATGTCTTTTTCTCCAATGTTTAATGCAGCATCATCGTTTAAGATAATATGGGAGTCTTTTATACTAAACAGACCATCACCATCAGTTAAATCACCTTCATAGGCTAAAATTGCATTTTTATTTAAGGTAATATCACTATTTTCAATAGAGAAATTTTTATTTGCACCAATATATGCATAATCTTTTAAATTTGCTTCTTTATTACCTAATACAATATCACTATTAGAAATTGTTACATTTGTTCCCAATAAACCAATTCCCGGACCATCTTCTTCCGGAGCACAATCATCTCCCGTACAGGTAAAGTTTAGTTTAGAATTTGTAATAGAAAGATTTCCTTTGGTTTCTAAATCAGAATTTGTAATAGAAACATTGGCATAGTCAAAGTTGAAATTATCCTTTTCACTACCAATCATTTCTGTTTCGTTAAAATTAACCTCGGTTAAACCAGTTTCTCTTGGTGCTGCCAAAGGAGAAAATGCTTTTAAAGCAAATGTTGAACTCTGTGTAACATTTGCATTTCCTTTAGTTGAAATACTAGAATCTTTCAGACTCAATTGGTTTAATGTAATAGAAGAATTTCCTACCATACTGATTTGAGTATTTGTTAAATTCAAATCATTTAACAACATACTTGTTCCACCATTCATATTAATAGTAGAATTATCAATACTTGTATCGCCTTTGTTAAATTTATAAAATTCAATAGATGAGTTACCTCTCAATTCAATTTTAGAGTTTGAAATATTTAACTTTGCTTGATTGTTATCTGCACCTTCATCATCATCCATACCGATAGATAATTTTGAATTATCTTTCAATGTTAAAGTTGAATCTTTGATATTTACTTCACCTTCAACTCCGACACAAATATCATTACCGCTTTCATCTTCTTCATAAACTTGACCATTCCAGGCAAGAACTGCATTATTGCTTAAACTTACCTTACTTCCGTTAATAATATTAAGGGAGTTTTTTGCAGCCAAAGTTGTGTCTTGCTCTCTCTTGTCATCAATAGATACTGTGCTTGCATCTAAAGTTAAGTTATAAACTTCTACTTGATAATCAGTGTTTGTATTTTGAGCATAAGAAATATCAAAAGTGCTGTTTTTTAATTCAAAATTGCCGTCAACCGGCATTTCAGAATCAACAAGTTTTAAATCTGTATAATTCATTTTAACATCAGCATCATAACCATCGCCATCTGAAAAATCTAATGAGCTGTTTTTTAATGAAACGTTGCTTCGGGTATTTTCTGTTCCGGCTACTGAAAATGTTCCATTATTAGTGTCTTCTGTTCCAACTAATACTCTACTATTTGTTAATGAAAGAGAGGCCCCAGAACCAACTGAAATTGACGGAATGTATGAAAATATTCCTTCTCCTTGTGTTGACGTATCTCCATTCCATGTGCTCTCTATTGATGTCGTTTGATTGTCATTTACGACAATTTCCTGTTTGCTAATCGGTTTATAAGTATCCGCCATAGCTTGTCCAACAAAAGCAAATACACCGGCATTGATAAGTAAGCATTTCTTTAATACTGAACGATATTGTGCGTTTAGTACGGTTAAAGCATGTTTTGATAATTTCATAGTAACTCTCCATAAATGACCATTTATGGAGAATAGTTTTTTGTAGTTATTCAGTGTGTTCTTATTTGCTGTGAAAACATGTAATTATTTGTATTTCAATTTTTTTATTGACTCTCTATCCTTTTATCTCTACTCTTTGGGCAAATATATAAACTAAATGGTCGTCTATTTTAAATACATTCTTTGATAAATATTAATTTAATATCAGAGGATTATGAAATGACGACTTATTTTTATATTCGGGTTAGTACAGATGTTCAAAATTGTGCTAATCAGCGATTTGAGCTAGATACATTTGCTAAAAAAAACAACATCAAAGTTGATGAGTATGTTGAAGAAATAATTTCATCAAGAAAGCCATTAGCACAACGAAAATTGGGAAAATTATTAAATAAAATTGGTAAAGGTGACTGTATTGTGGCCACTGAGATTAGTCGGTATTCACGTAGTATCGTGCAGCTATTCAATATTATGCAAATGTGTTTGGAAAAAGGTTGTGAAATACTTACCGTAAAAGAACATTTTCATTTAAAAGCAGATATTTCCAGCAAAGTTTTGGCATTTGCTTTTGGGATATCTGCTGAAATTGAGCGTCAAATGATATCCCAAAGGACTTCCGAAGCATTAAAACGTCTTAAAAGTCAAGGTAAACATTTAGGACGACCTTATGGATGCTGTTATAGAAAGCTAAAAAAGAAACACAATAAGATTGTAGAATTATTAGAAAAGAATGTTCCGAAGACTCAAATTGCTAAATTTATGGGATGTACTTGGCAAACTTTGCATCGGTATATAAAAGAACATATTACGCCAACGTCAAAGGAGGATAGTTGTTGTTTGTAATGATGTCTGTTTACCATACTAAAAAAGACCCCAACGGGTCTTTTTTAGTATGGTGCCCTGAAGAAGACTCGAACTTCCACGGCCATTCGGCCATAAGTACCTGAAACTTACGCGTCTACCAGTTCCGCCATCAGGGCATTGGCTTTTGTATAGACTGCTTTTTTAGATTAGTCAAGAAGCTTATTTAAATATCCGTAAGAATCTAAAAGCAAGTATGATCCTAAAATAATCCGATAAATGACAAACGGTAGAAATGTCGATTTTTTCAACCACCACATGACTATATAAATTGCCAAAATAGAGGCGATGAAAGAGTAGGTTATTCCGTCAATTGCTTCAATGATTGTTTGTAAGTTGTCTTGTTGGTATAATTCTAAGGCGACAAGAGAAGCAGCGCCGATGATGGCCGGAATAGAAAGTAACATGGAAAATTTAGCAGCTTCACGACGTTCCATACTTAAAAAACGAGCCATTGTAACAGTAATGCCGGAGCGGCTTGTTCCGGGGATGAGCGCCAAACATTGAGCCCCACCAATCAAGAGAGCATCAATGATTGTTAAATGTTCAATTTTGCGAATCGTCATTCCGAATTTGTCTGAAATGAATAAAAGCAAACCATATCCTAAAATTGTCCATCCGATGATTTTGGTGCTGCGTACCCATTCCATTCCGTTATCTTTTAATATAAGACCGACAATAACAACTGGTAACGTTCCAATAACCAACAGCCAAAATGTTCTGGCGTCGACATTTTTGAAATTTGGGATGAAATAGGTTTTCAAAAGACCCTTAAACATTTTCCAAAGATATTCGGAAAAGTAAATCATAACGGCTAAAATTGAGCCTACATGCACAGCAACATCAAGAGCTAATCCCTGATCTGGAAATGTCGTGAATTTTGAAAAAAGAATCAGATGTCCTGAAGAACTAACAGGCAAAAACTCTGTTATTCCTTGCAAAGCTGAAAGTAAAATCAAATGGAAGTTCGTTAACATTGTTAGTCTCTATAATTTTTATATCCGTTCTTGTTTTAATCCCAGAGCGGTGCAAATTCTTTTTTTGAGGGCTAAAGGAGATATCGGTTTTACCAGATATTCCTGAATGCCGAGCTCTTTCGCATCTAATACGGTTTTTTCCATTGTATCAACGGTAATCATAATGACGGGAACATTGGGATTGTTTTCAATTTGTCCTGATTTTAGTATGCTGACAAATTCTAAGCCTTTTTGTTCCGGCATTTGTTGATCAAGCAGTATGATATCAAATTTAAAGTTGTTTAATTGATCCAAAGCTTCTTCTGTACTATTGGCTTCCCGAGTGTTTTTTATGCCGATTTGATAAAGAGCTGTTTTGGCAAAGGTTCTGGAAAACTTGTCGTCATCAACAATCAAGCAGACAATGGAATCCCAAATAATTTGTTTATGAACGTTTTCCTGCATATTGTCCTCATTTTATTATGTTATTTTTGAAATAATACTTCATTCTTTTATAAATTAAAGCATAAATCGTTACTTTTTCCTAAATTTAATAGTGATAGCGGGTTAAACTTTGTTCCTTTGTAAGATGCGCCCCAATGTAAATGGGGACCGGTTACGCGTCCTGTCTTGCCTGAGAGAGCTATTATATCTCCTTGTTTTATTGTGTCACCCCGTTTGACTTTGATTTCTTTGAGGTGGGCATAAACGGTGTGTAATCCATAGCCGTGGTCAATGATGATAACGTTTCCTGAGTAAAATAAATTTTCGGCTGTTAAGGTGACAACACCATCTGAAGCTGCTTTGACTTCGGTTCCTTCAGGAACAGCAATATCCATACCGCCATGAGGATTCTTTTTTACGCCGTTCATGATGCGTTGTCCGCCAAAGTTGCCGCTGATTCTTCCTGTAACCGGTTGGATAAAACCGGTGTGCCAATGTAAAATATCCGAATCTCCGCTTTGGGCTGAGCGAACCAGTTTTTGTTCTTTTTCAATATCTCTGAGGTCAGAATCCGTGGGGGTGACTTTCCGTGGGGGAACACCTTTAAGGCTTTGTACATCCCATTTTGTTGTGGAAATATTTAAAGGCAGTGAAGTGATGTCACCAGTATTTGTGACAACGATTAATTCTTGTTGCGGAGTATCATCTCTTCCGAATGCAATCAGAAAATCTCCTTGAGGTGACAGCCGAAGATCTTTGCCGTTTAAAACAATACGAGAGGCATTGTCAATTCGTCCGGATAGGATTTCACCTTGTGCTGCTTTTCCACAAAGTTGCGCTGCAACTGATTGAGAACTGTTGCTTAATATAATGAAAAAACTAAAAATCGAATAAATCAGTTTGTTGAGCATGGTTTGTTTTTCCTGATGGTTTAGATGTTTTTTTCGTTGAGGGATTTTTTCCTGTCTGCAAACTTCCGTCATGGAAAATAATTTCCAGGTTGGAAGCTTGTTGAGCTTGTTGCAAATTGTAAACGGTTTGTTTTTTATCGTCTTTAACCCAAGCAAAACCTCGCTTTAATACAGATTCAACAGAAACAGATTGTAGCCGCAATGATAATTGATTTAAAATTTCATCATTTTTTTCAATAATGTTTTTGATGTAATAGGGTTTAAGACCCGTGCGTTCAATTTGACTGCGTTTATTTTGCAACAATGTTTTGAAAGCGATGTTCAGACGTTCAATACGGTCATCGAATTTTTGAGTTGCTTCTTGTAGTAGTTGTTCAAGATTAGGGATGCCTCTGGATAGCCCTTCCAATTTGATACGGCGTTCTTCAATATAGCGCGTGCAAGAATTGAGTAAACGTCCTGTGATTGTATTTATTCGTGCTGTTAATTCCGTTTTGACGGGAACGGCAAATTCTGCTGCGCCGGTGGGTGTGGGGGCTCGCATGTCTGAAACATAGTCAATTAACATGGTGTCGGTTTCATGACCAACGGCAGAGATAATCGGAATTTGAGAGGCGTAAACCGCGCGAATAACGCACTCTTCATTAAAAGGCCATAAGTCTTCAAGGCTTCCGCCACCTCGGGCGACAATCAAAACATCAGGTTTGTTAATTGTTCCATTTTGTGGTAAGGCGTTAAAGCCTTCGATTGCCGCGGCAATTTTTTCGGCTGCACCTTCACCTTGTACCGGTGTCGGCCAGACTAAGATGTGGGATGGAAAACGGTCGCGGACACGGTGTATGATATCACGGATAACGGCACCGCTGGCAGAGGTTACAACACCAATGGTTTGGGGGAGAAACGGAATTTTTTGTTTGTGAGCGGCATCAAATAAGCCTTCTGCCGCAAATTGTTTTTTGCGTTCTTCCAAAAGTTTCAACAAGGCACCGGCACCGGCGATTTCCATTTGTTCAATAACCAGTTGATATGAGGATTTTCCGGCGAAAGTGGTGATTTTTCCGGTGGCAATAACTTCCAGTCCATCCTCTGGTTTGAAAGGGAGGCGGGAGGCAACGCCTTTCCAGACCACGGCAGAAATGACTGCATTTTCATCTTTTAATGACAGATACCAGTGACCAGAATCGGCTCTTTTGCCGCCAAAGATTTCTCCGCGAACTTTTATTTTGCCAAATGCTGTTTCTACCAGACGTTTGACTTCAAATGAGATTTCACTGACTGTGAATTCAGGGATTTGCGATGGGTTTTCCATCATATTGAGTAAATCTTCCATTAGTGCAAATCCAGTAAGTTTTTAGAGAAATCTTGAGCGGAAAATGTATTTAAATCATCAATGCCTTCACCAACACCAATAAAATAAATTGGCGTTGGTGTTTCTTGTGCGATGGCAACGAGAATTCCTCCCTTGGCGGTGCCATCAAGTTTGTTGATAATCAAACCATCTACATTAACCATTTCTTTGAATGTTTTGACTTGGTTCAGAGCATTTTGACCGGTCGTGGCATCCAGACACAACAATGTATGATGTGGGGCATCGGGAATGACTTTCTTGATGACTTTGACAATCTTTTTTAGTTCGTCCATTAAGCCGCTTTTGTTTTGCAGGCGTCCGGCAGTATCGATGAAGACGATGTCATCATTTTGTTTGATGGCTTCGTTTATGCCATCATAACAGAGGCCTGCGGCATCGCAACCATCAGGTCCCTTGAAAACGCGGACGTTATTTCTTTCTCCCCAGACGGAGAGTTGTTCAACTGCCGCGGCGC
>CAYLIN010000011.1:0-19999 GCA_964383725.1 uncultured Azospirillaceae bacterium
TCCTTAATACAATTATTAATGATGACTGTATTAAGGTTATGAACGAGATGGAAGAAAACTCGGTTGACCTTATTTTTGCCGACCCTCCATATAATCTTCAGCTTGGTGATGCTTTGACACGTCCTGATAACAGCAGTGTAAATGGCGTGTATGAAGAATGGGATAGTTTTGAAAGTTTGGAAGCTTATGACGAATATACGCGTCAGTGGATGACTGCAGCTCGTCGTGTTTTGAAAGATGATGGGGCGATTTGGGTTATCGGGTCTTATCATAATATTTTCCGTGTCGGCTATATTTTACAAAATCTCGGGTTTTGGATTTTGAATGATGTGGTTTGGAACAAAACTAATCCAATGCCGAATTTCAAAGGTACTCGTTTTACCAATGCACATGAAACATTGATTTGGGCTTGTAAAAAGCCAAATTCAAAATATACCTTTAATTATGAAGCGATGAAAGCTTTGAATGAAGATACGCAGATGCGTAGTGATTGGCAAATTCCGCTTTGTACAGGTAAAGAACGTTTGAAAGATGAAAACGGTGATAAATTGCATCCAACTCAAAAACCGGAAGGTTTGTTATATCGGGTCATTATGGCTTCAACAAAAGTGGGGGATGTGGTTTTGGATCCGTTTTTCGGAACAGGAACAACAGGTGCCGTTGCTAAAAAATTAGGGCGAAACTATATCGGTATTGAGAAAGATTCTTCGTATGTTGCCGGAGCAGAAGCCAGATTGGACGCTGTGGAACCGGTTAAGAATCAGATTTGTTTAGAATATAGTTCTAAAAAACGCCAACCTCGTATTCCATTTGGTAATGTTATTGAACGAGGTCTACTTACTCCGGGGGATATTTTGTATGATGCCGGTCGTAAACATTGTGCGGTTATTCGTTCTGACGGAACGGTTAAAAGTGAATTGATGGAAGGATCTATCCATCAGGTGGGAGCCGCAGCACAAAATGCTCCGGCATGCAATGGTTGGGTTTATTGGCATTTTGAAAATGAAAATAAAGAGCTTGTTTGTATTGATGAGCTTAGGCAGCAAGTGCGGCTGGAAATTTATGGTGAATAAAAATGCTAAAATGTCGTTTTTGAAAAGAAACGACATTTTTTTATGTTTGGAAATATAAAAAATATTGTATGCCGCAGATTTATGGATTATAGTATTGACAAGTAATTTTATATTATAAGTTTTTGATTGAAATAAAGTAATGCAAAAGTGGCGTAAGAAAACAAATATAAAGCCACCGGCTAAGGCTATAAAAACAGAGGTAAGCCAAGGGTCTGTCAGTTCTAATTATGCAGCAATAGATCTGGGGACCAATTCTTGTCGGTTGGTGATTGCGACCCCGACACCGACGTCATTT
Organism: uncultured Azospirillaceae bacterium; assembly: GCA_964383725.1. GTDB lineage: Bacteria > Pseudomonadota > Alphaproteobacteria > RF32 > CAG-239 > CAZU01. The sequence continues at coordinate 1,369 of CAYLIN010000011.1, forward strand.
CGGATTGTGGAAACTTTTTCTAAAATCACGAGGTTGGGAGAGGGGATTATCAATAATAATGAGTTATCTCGGAATGCGATAAGGCGAACAGTTAACGCCTTAAAAGTTTGTGCGGGTGTGTTGGCGGAATATGCTCCGATTTGTCGGTCGCGTTTTGTGGCAACAGCTGCATGTCGGCGTGCCGTGAATTGTCCGCAGTTTTTGGATATTGTTAAACGGGAAACAGGATTAGTGATTGAAACCATTTCTTCAAAGGAAGAATCTCGTTTGGCCGTGGTCGGCTGTCTGCCATTGCTCAGCCGAAGTATTAAGCGGGCATTGGTTTTTGATATTGGTGGCGGATCTACAGAAATTTCTTTGGCTCGGACAACAGATAATGGTCATATGTTTATTGAGGGATTTGTTTCTCTTCCGTATGGTGTGGTAACAATTTCAGAGGCATTTCCGTCGCAAGATATGACAAATTTAGCGTATGATACTATTGTGGAACGGACGCACAAGATTTTATCTGAGTTTGAAGAAAAACATCATATTCGAGAGGCTATTGCTAATCAAGAAATTCAGGTTATCGGGACATCCGGTACGGTTACGGTTTTGGGAGCCGTGCATCTTAATTTACCTCGTTATAATAGGTCTGCTGTGGATGGAATCGCTATGACACAACAGGATATTGAACGAACAATTGCAAAAATTAAGCGTTTGGGAGATGATGGGCGTAAAAAACATCCGTGTATCGGTGCACAAAAGGCAGATTTGACTATGGCCGGATGTGCGATTATTGACGGATTGACATCTTTTTGGCCGATTTCGGAAGTGACTGTGGCGGATAGAGGAATTCGTGAAGGTATTTTGCTTGATATGATGCATTCTAAGAAGAAAAATAATAAAAAGCATAAGCGGCGCTATCCGTTTAATCGAAAACGTAATGCGAATTATAATTCTGGTCGAGGAGAGAGGAAAAAGGAGGTTGTAAATGACTAAATCTTGTTATGCGGCGATAGATTTAGGGACAAACTCTTGTCGTTTGTTGATTTGTGATAAAAGCGGAAAACGATTGTGTAAAGAAAGTACCCAAACAAGGCTTGGGGAGGGAATGTATCCTGAAATGAAATTTACTCCTATGGCTATTGAGCGAGGGGTTAAATGTTTTTATGATTTTAAAAAGATTATTGATAAATATGAAACTGTTAAATTGCGAGCTATTGCTACGGCCGGTTGTCGAATGGCGAAAAATGCTGATGACTTTATTCGAAAAGTTTATGGTGAAGCTTTGATTCCGATTGAAGTGATTGATGGTTATGAAGAGGCTCGTCTTAATTTAAAAGGGTCGTTGGAGCATGCTCGCGGTAAAAGTCGCTATGTGGTGTTGTATGATTTAGGCGGTGGGTCAACGGAAATAACTTTAGCTGAAAATACTTCGGAAGCTAAGATTATTCATACGGTTTCCATTCCTTGGGGGGCGCGAAATGCATCAGAGGCTTTTAATCTTGAAAATCCTAATAAAGACGGCGAAAAACGTCTTCGGGAGGAGATTAAAAAATATGTTGATGCGTTTGTTGCTTCTTCTAAGTTGGATGATATTCGGAAAGATGTTTTGTTTTTGGCGACTTCAAGTACACCATTAAGATTGGCTGCGATGGTTAATCAATTTTCGAAATATGATCGAGATAAGGCAGATGGGTTAGAAATTACTCGTGAACAGATGGATAAGCAGATTAATAAGATTTGTCAAACGCCACAAGCAGAATTAGCAGCTAATCCGTATGTCGGTGAATCTCGGTCACATATTTTTATTGCCGGAAGCGTCATCTTCAAGACAATTTATGATGGATTGCAACTGCCGAAACTGACTGCCTCGTTGAAAAGTGCGGTTGATGGGATTGTGGCAGAATTAATTGAAAAGGATATCAATGGCTAAGCTCACTAAATCAGCAAAAGAAATTACCGGTCGTCACAATTTGGCTGTGCGTGTCAAGACTTCAAAATATCGTAAGAAGTCGTCCAATCAGTGGCTTGAAAGACAACTGAATGATCCTTATGTGGCGGAGTCAAAACGTTTGGGGTATCGTTCTCGGGCGGCATTTAAACTTATTCAGCTTGATGAGAAATATAAGTTTCTTGGTAAGGGAAAGACAATTGTTGATTTAGGGTGCGCTCCCGGTGGTTGGACGCAAATTGCTGTTCAGCGGAATAAAGGAAGCGGGCAAGTTGTCGGAATCGATATTCTTGAAACGGAGCCTATTGCCGGTGCAACTTTGATTTGTCAGGATTTTACATCGGAAGATGCTGCTGATAAGTTAAAAGAGCTTTTGCAAGGGGAAGCTGATATTGTTATGAGCGATATGGCGGCCAATACAACAGGACATCAACAGACAGACCATTTGCGAACAATCGGTTTGGTGGAAGCGGCGTATGAATTTGCTAAAGAGGTTTTAGCTCCGGGAGGTATTTTTATTGCCAAGGTTTTTCAAGGTGGCGCAGAAGGAAATTTACTTGCGGATGCGAAAAAGAATTTTGTTAAGGTTGGGCATTTTAAGCCTGATGCCAGTCGTCAGTCTTCACCGGAAACATATTTGGTGGCTCAAGGGTTTCGTAAATCTTAGCCTTTATAAAGGGAACTTTCTTTGTAATTGATTAAGGCGTGCCGTACTAAAACGCCGATAATGGCCGCTACAGGAACGGCAATCATTAACCCTAGGAAACCAAGCAATACACCCCCTGCGAGCAAAGCGAACATAATCCATACGGGGTGCAAACCGACAGAATCACCGACTAGTTTTGGTGTGAGGAAGTTGCCTTCTATAAATTGCCCGATAGCGAATACGGATATGACTTTTATAATTGGTAGCAGAGTGTCAAACTGTGCGCAGGCAATGGTGATGCTGACCACAAAACCGAAGATTGATCCCACATAGGGAATAAATGAAATAATACCGGATAAAAATCCAACCAAGACACCCAAGTCTAAACCGACAAAATAAAGTCCTAAACCATAGAATGTGCCGAGCAAAACACAGACGGATAGTTGTCCGCGGATAAAGGAAGATAAAATATTATCAATTTCACGCGCTTGTTGTTCAATTGCTTTTTTAGAATGTTTGGGAAGTAGGCTATCAACATTAGCAATGAATTTGTCCCAATCTCGCAACATATAAAAAGCAACAACTGGTGTAATTAAAATCAGCGACATGATATTGACAAAGGCAAAACTTCCGCTGATGAGGCTGCGCAGAATATTGCCTAAAAATTTTAAACCGTTAGACATGTTGCTTTGAATATATTCTTTTATTTTATCAGGTTGTAGTCCGGGGAAAGTGTCTTGCATTTCTGCAAAAAACGGCTCAAGTTTTTTCAAAAGAGAGCTTAAATATCCGGGAACAGCCTTGATGAAATGTCCCAATTGGTCATCAATGATTCCTAACAGCATGAGAAGAGAGGGAACTAAAATGAGAACAACCAGAAGCATGACCAGAATGGTTGAAGCTGTTCTGTTGATGCCCATTTTTTCAAATTTATCGGCCCAAGGATCCAGCAGGTAACCAATAACAATACCGGCAACAAACGGCATGAGAACGGAGCGCAAGGTATAAACAGCAATGCAGAAAAATATGAAAATTGACAACCAGATAAGCCAGTTGCTGCTTAATTTTTTTTCTTTTAGCATTTTTTCTCCTAGTATTTTTCTAATAAAGCATAACCGTCTTTTTCGGTTAGAGAATATGATTGTTCATGTAAAGCGTAAAGAAGTTTATCAAAAGATCCGTTAAATATTAAATTAAATTGGATTTTATTGGTGCCCATTGCCAGTGTTTCAATATTTTGTACAGATGGAATCTTTTTTAAGATTTGTTCAGTTCTTATCCATTCAGATAAAGATGTAAAGTTGAAAAGGATAGTTTGAACATTTTCCTGATTGTTGTTTTGCAAATTTTGTTCATGATAATGTTGTTCAAGTTGTTGTTTTGTTTGTTCAACAGCATCTTTAAACAGTTCAATTCCTAAATTGCGGTCACCTGTTACATTTATTGTTTGTCGGTCGCCTTTGTAAGATGTTGCTTGAATGGTAAGACCTTCTGTGTCGGCATAGGTTGCTTCCAGAACATAAACATCATCCGCACCGTTGACGAGCATCAATTTGTTTAAAGCTTCACCATCCATTGTGACGGCTTTATTAGCGTCCATAAGCATATAATTTGTTCCGCTGGCTGCTAACGAGATGAATTTTGTTTGGTTGTTGCGGGGGGTATTTTCCCAAGCCAAACGCCACAAATTATCTCCTTCCCATAAAAGGGCTTTATCGTTTTCAGATTCGCGAAAAACTGGGATGATCAAAATGCGTGTTTCATCATTTGCCAGTATGGGAATTTGGCGTTCTTCCATATATTGACGGAGCATTCCTTCGTTAAGGACGACCCGAAGGCTGGCAATGTAACGTATGTTTGAGGTTTTTTCACTGTTAACAGAAATTTCTTTGATGAAATTGATGAGTTGTTCATCTGTCATTGAGCCTAGGCGGATGGCTCCTTCGACGGTAGTAATTCGTTTGGCGACTTCAACAATGGCAGCTCGATTAGCTTCATTCATTGCACGTTCTCGAGCTAAAGAGGCATTGCTGTCGGTCACATCAACGTTGACATCGACGGCAAATCGTTCATCAGCGGCTTGTGTTGATGAGGCGATTGTGCATGTTCCTATGAGAAATGCTGATATGACCAACAGTTTTTTTAACATTTATTCAAAAATCTCAATATTGCTGAAGAAAAATTTAATTTCGCGGGCAGCGCTTTCCGGAGAATCTGAACCGTGTACAGAGTTTTTGTCTATGGATAATGCAAATGTTTTGCGGATTGTTCCTTCTTCTGCAACGGCCGGATTGGTAGCACCCATAATTTCACGGTAGTGAGAAATAGCGTTTTCTCCTTTTAAAACTTGAACAACAACCGGAGCTGAGGTCATGAATTCAACTAAATTAGCAAAGAAAGCTTTATCTTTGTGTTCGGCGTAAAATTCTTCGGCCTGAGTTTTGCTTAAATGCAGGCGTTTTTGAGCAACGATGCGCAAGCCGGCGTCTTCAATCATGGCATTAATTTTACCAGTGATATTGCGTTCAACGGCATCCGGTTTGATGATCGATAAGGTTTGTTCCATTGTGTTCTCCTTAATCATAAATTTATGTTGACCGAATGATATTATACTTTGAACAAATAATCAAAAGATATTTTGACTTTTGAATCTGTTAAGTGTAAACATTAGTAAAATTAAGATAAAACGTATGAAAACTGTCGTTAATATATGTTTGAGATAAGGAGATGCAATGTTAAAAAGCGCTTATATCAATAAAATTATTGTTCAGGCTCAAAAATTGGGCAAAACTATTGTCCTTCCCGAAGGGGAAGACGAACGCGTTTTGGAGGCAGCTCATATTTGTGCTGATGAAAAAATTGCAAAGATTGTTTTGTTGGGCAATTGCGAAGAAATTACCGAATATTATAAAAATAAGGGGTGGTCTCTTGACGGTATTCAATTAGTTAATCCTGCAAAATCTGAAAAGCTCGGTCAATATACCGAATTACTTTATGAATTGCGTAAAGATAAAGGAATGACGCGTGAAAAAGCTCAGGAAACAGCGTTGAATGCCAATTATTTCGGAACATTAATGATTAAGGCCGGCGATGCTGACGGGATGGTTTCCGGAGCGAATCACTCTACAGCCGATACTGTTCGTCCGGCGTTGCAGATTATTAAATCAGCTCGTAAGGATAGAGGGGTGTCTTCCGTTTTTATTGTGGTTTGTAATGGAAAAATGTTCTATTTCTCTGATTGTGCCATTAATATTAATCCGACAGCTAAGGAATTGTCTGATATTGCTTTACAGACAGCCGAATCGGTGTTGCAGTTGGGGGATACACCGCGGATTGCGATGTTGTCATATTCTACTTATGGTTCAGGAAAAGGCGAAAGTGTTGACAAAGTACGTGAAGCAACAAAGTTAGCTCAGGATGCTTTGGTATCAGAGTTTGCCGGAAAAGATGTTTTGTTGGATGGTGAATTGCAGGTTGATGCGGCGTTAGATGGTGTTGTTGCTGCGAAAAAAGCTCCTGGTTCAAAGGTTGCCGGTCATGCCAACACTTTAATCTTTCCGAATATTGATGCCGGAAATATCGGGTATAAATTAGTGCAACGTTTGGGAGGGGCAGAACTCTATGGTCCAATGTTGCAAGGTTTGAATGCTCCGATTAATGATTTATCTCGCGGTTGCTTTACCGAAGATATTGTTGGTTTGGTCGCTTTGACTGTTATGCAAACTCAAAAGTAATTTAGAGGAAATGTTATGAAAATTTTAGTTTTGAATTCTGGATCATCTACCTTAAAATATCAGTTGTTTGATATCAATGGGAATACATACGATGTGGTAGCTAAAGGAAATGCCGATCGTATTAATCGCAGTCCGTCTACTGTCAGTATTAAATATGCTGATGGTCGCAAAAAGGAAGTAACTGTTGAATTGCCGAATCATGAAACAGCTTTGCGTGAAGTTTTGAAGCTGTTGTTGGATGGTGTTGTCAGCAGTCTTGATGAAATTCAGGCTATCGGTCATCGTGTGGTTCAAGGTGGTGATATTTTTAAAACCTCAACTTTGATTGATGAAACAGTTATTGAACAAATTGAAGAATTAGCAGCTTTAGCTCCGTTGCATAACGGGCCGGCCGCTTTGGTTATTCGGGCAGTAAAGAAAGATTATCCCAATATGCCACAGGTTGCCGTTTTTGATACGGCTTTTCATCAAACAATGCCGTATGAAGCTTATACCTATGCTTTGCCGAAAGAACAAATTGCTCGTTATAAAATCCGCCGTTATGGGGCTCATGGTACATCTCATAAATTTGTTGCTGAAGAGGCTGCAAAATTGGTGGGTGTTAACAGCAAAATTATTACGTGCCATATTGGTAGCGGGGCATCAATTACTGCTGTTAAGGACAGTAAATGTATTGACACCTCAATGGGTATGACACCGTTGGCCGGTATTGTGATGGATACACGTTGTGGTGATATTGATCCGAGTATTCCGTTGTATATTATGAAAACACAGAAGATGACAGCGGATGAAGTAACAGAAATGCTGAATAAGAAAAGCGGTAAAGCAGGTTTGACCGGATATAGCGATTCACGCGATTTTGAAGCTGCATATTTACGTGGTGAAGAAGATGTGAAGAATGCTATGAAAGCTTATATTTACAGCATTGTGAAATGTATCGGCAGTTATATTGCGGCTTTAGGCGGTGTGGATGCGATTGTATTCACTGCCGGTGTGGGTGAAAATTCGCCTTTGGTTCGCCAGTTGGTTTTGGAACGTCTGAGCTATCTCGGTATTGAGGTTGATGAAGAAGCCAATGCTAAACGTGGTGATATTGTCGAGATTACAAAGTCCGGTTCAAAGGTACGTGCTTTTGTTATTCCGACAAATGAGGAACTTGCAATTGCCAGAGATACTTTAGCTCTGACAAAGTAACCTTGAAACAAAAGGAAAAAGCCTCCGAGTTAAATACTACGGAGGCTTTTTTTAATAGTTAGGATTTATTTTGGCGTAAAGTAATCTGTCATGTAATTCGCCATAAGCATTGAGGGCTTTTTTGCAACAACCTTCATAGTCATAACCGTTACGTGAAGCTACAGCTATGGAAGCCTTGTTGAGGCTGTCACAAGTGATAGCGATACGCACAAATCCTTGATTGAATATTTCCATTTCTAAAAGTTTGAGGGCTCGGCTTACATAACCGCAGCCGGTTTTGTCTTGGCGTAACCAATAGCCTATTTCTCCGCAACGATCATTTGCATTGATATTATGAAAGTCAATTGTTCCTAAAACTTCATCCTGTTTATTAAGAATAACATAGGCAAAGTTGCTTTTTTCTTGCCACAGGTTAATAAACAAGTCGGTTGTTTTTTCCGTGTCTTCTAATGCGGTGGTTTTATCTACCCAAAAAAGCCAAGGGCGCAAATGTGCACGGTTGGTGTCTATTGCGGTAAAAATCTGTTTGTCATAAATGTGATTATGACGTTTTAAGGTGATGACATCGTCATTTAGTATTTCCGAGAACATTTTATTTTTCATGATTTTTTCCTAAGCAAATAAGTCACCTTGAGAGGTGTCGTTTAATGTTTGAATAGCTTCTTTTACAATCGGGATAGATACGGCTCGTTTGCGAGATAAAGAAACAGCGTCAATTTCAGCAACTAATTTGCGGGCATAAGAAAAAGAGCGTTGCATGTTGAGGAGTGTGTAATTGATGAGTTCCGGTGCGGGAATGATTTGTCGGTCATTAAAAAGTTTGACCAGCAGAGCAGCCAACAAGTCATCATCCGGTTCTTGAATCTCAACAGCTGGAACGATATTCATGCGGGAGCGCAAATCAGGTAATGAAAAATTGAGGCGAGCAGGGGCTTTTGATGATGTGAAGAGGATATTTCCTCCTTCATCTCGGTACAGGTTATATAAATGAAACAGAGCTTCTTGGTCTATATCATCATTCAACTCTTCAATCACCAGACAAGTGTGACGAGCAAATAAATCTCGGAAATTTTGTGTTTGAATCTGTTTGGCTTTAACAAATGGTATCTTATATGGAAAGTTGGTCAGGTTGGATACCTTATTAGCAAATACGTTTGCCAAGTGGGTTTTTCCGCAGCCTTCCGGGCCATAGATACAGGCGGCAAAATAAGGCCAATCAGGCCAATTATCTATTAAGGACACTGCTTCACGATTGCAAGATGCAACCAAGTAATCCTCCCGGCTCAAGCTGGGACGATGAGGAAAATCCAGCGTAAGCTGGTTATTGCTTGGTGTTTTTTGCATATTATGACCTTGTTACTCTTTATTTAAGACATCAAAAACCTTTGCTGTCAAGTCTCCAAGGCTGTAAGGTTTGGTGATAAATGCAAAATCATCAAAATTATCAAGTTCTTGACGGACAATCTCTTCAGAATATCCTGAAGCCAAAATGACTTTAATGTTCGGTAGTTTTTCTTTGATAATTTTTGTGAGTTCTGCACCGCTCATACCGGGCATGACCATGTCTGTAACCAGTAGGTTGAAATGAGAATCATTTTCAATGTATTCAAGTGCATTTTCGGCAGAATTGCATCCGATGACATCATAGCCTTTTTTCTTTAATGCGCGAGTGCCAAATGTACGGACGGAATCTTCATCTTCTACAAATAAAATTCTTGTATTTTCCATTGTGGCCGCGGTGGGGGTGTGACTACGATCAATTGCATTTGACACGTTTAAGCCAAGTAAGATTTTTTGATTAATATTGACTGGAGCTGAAATTTTTTCTTGAACAGTTAAAACCGGGGTTCCGTCTTTATTGGTGATAATTTCTTTATCTTCAATGCTGATTTCTTCTTCATTATTGGTTTCAAAACGAGGAAGGTGAATTGAAAAAGTTGTTCCGATGCCGACTTCACTGCTTACTTTAATAAAGCCTTCTGTTTGACGAACAATACCGTATACCATGGCTAGTCCTAAACCTGTTCCGGAGCCAACAACGTTTTGTTTGGTGGAAAAGAACGGGTCGAAAATTCGGTTCATATTTTCTTGCGGAATACCACAGCCATTATCTTTGACGTCAATGACAACGAATTCTCCGGGTTTGATGATATCATCGCCAAATTGATAATTTTCATTCAGAATTTCGGTTCGGGTAGAAATATCCAGAGTGCCGTTGCCGTTCATGGCGTCTTTGGCATTGACGGCCAGATTTATGATAACTTGAGAGAATTGTACAGGATCAACTTTTATGTATCCTAAATCTCTTCCGTAATGGAAGTTGAGAACAATCTGCTCACCTAAAATTCGTTTCAGCATATGGCTGAGTTCTGCAAAGTTATCTGTTACGTCAATGAGTTTGGGTTGTAATGGTTGTTTGCGTGAGAAAGCCAGTAACTGTCTGACAAGTCCGGCTGCGCGATTGGCATTTTGTTTGATTTGTATTAAATCGGCAAATGAAGGATCGCCGACTCCATGGCGTTGCAATAGTAAATCTGTAAAGCCTATCATTGCTGTCAAGAGGTTGTTAAAGTCATGTGCCACACCACCGGCCAGTTGTCCGACAGCTTGCATTTTTTGGGCTTGTGCAAATTGCAATTCGAGATTTTTTTGTTTGGTTGCGTCAATCAGGTAAAGAACAAATCCGTTTGATGTTGTGTTTTCTGAGGCATAAAAACGCTGCATGGAGCTGATGAATAATGATGCGACGGATTCTTTATCTAAGGTGTTGAGGTGAATGTCTATATTGGATGTTTCTTGCGGATGTGAACGAACAAACTCTAAGCCTTTTAGCAAGGTTGAATTTTCTTCTGCTTTTGTAAAGTCAAAAAAGCTTGTATTTAGGAGTTTATCATGCGTGTTGTTAAAGAATTTGCAGGCTACAGGATTGCATTCCAAAATGCGTCCTTGTTGACTGATGAAGATAATTCCGACAGGAGCGTTATTAAATAACCAACTGATTTTGTCGTAAGCATCTTCCATTTTTTGTTGTAGGTCATGTGTGCCCGGAAGGCCGGAAATGACGACACCACGCATTTTATAATTTTGTTCTTCGCGACAACTTGTCTGCATGACAAAATTTTCTTGTGGTTCTTTTTCTTTATGGGAAAAATGCAGGCTGCCTTGCCAAAAATCTTGTCGTGGCGGTAAATCACAGTTAGATGTTAAAAATTCGTTGAGATTGTGACCGGAGATCTCTTCCGGTTGATAGCCGAGAAGGGCTGCGAAACTGTGGTTGACATATTCAATAACATAGTCTTTGTCTATGGTATAAAGGCCAACAGGAAGATAGTCTAAAAAATCATGTAATGATTTTTTCTCACTCAAAAAAATGTATTCCATATTTTTTTCGGCGGTGATGTTGTCTATAGTCCAAAAAAGATAGGTATCTCGTTTGATTTTTTTGATGGAAAATGTGGTGGTGAAAATGTCTGCTCGTTTTAAGTATATCGGGCGTACAGATACGTCAAACCATTCTATATCATTGAATAGTTTATCATTATCCTGACGTAATTTAAGGGATAAGGTTACTTTTTCCGGAGTGAGGTTTTGTGAAGCGGTCAATAGTCGGTAAAAGGCTGGTTTGTTCGTTAAATTTTCTGCTAAATGCTGTTCTAAAAAGAAAAGAACATTATCTTGTTTGAACAGATCTTTTGCCGGTTCATTCTGAAGGATGCTTTCTCGTAGTGAATTTTCAACCCGATATGCTCGAAAATCATTTTTGATAAGTTCATTGGCAAAACCGCCGTAGGTTATGGCTTCTTCACCGGCATCTAGTGTTTTGATGGCGGACATTAAGCAGTATGATGTAATGAGAATCGTTAAGGCAAAAAGCTGCAGGTAGTACTCCGGATATACAAAGAAGAGGACGACGACAATGCTTAGTAAAACCAGAGAAAAAGCCAGTTTAATTAATCTGGACTGCAACAGTTTGTCAGGGCGTTTGTTGATTTTTGAGTTGCATAACATATCCGATTACCTCTGCGACAGCTTTAAAGTGTTCTTCAGGAATAGTCTGATCTAATTCGGTGGAGGCAAATAAAGCACGTGCCAACGGCGGATTTTCAACAATTGGGACATCGTTTTCTTCAGCGAGAGCTTTAATGCGAAGGGCAACGTTGTCGACGCCTTTAGCTGTTACTTTTGGAGCATCCATTTCTTCCATCTTATATTCCAGTGCCACAGCATAGTGGGTCGGGTTGACGATAACCACATCTGCTTTGGGCACATTTTCCATCATACGGTGGCGAGCACGTTCCATTCTGATTTGGCGAATTCGGGATTTGACCATTGGGTCCCCTTCCATTTGCTTATATTCGTCCTTGACTTCTTGTTTGGTCATACGCAATTTTTTTAAGTGGACGTATTTTTGATAAGCATAGTCGCCTAAAGCAATAATCAGAACGGCGATAACCACTGTGAATAATAATAATACCACAACTTTATGAATAAATCTTAAAATTGTTATGCTTTCCATTTCCGGAAGGAGATTTATTTTTGCAAGGTAAGGTTTAACGACCAAAGCGGCAATAAAAGCAATGACGGTAATTTTGATGATTCCCTTTAAGCTTTCAATGACTTTTTTCATATTAATAAAATTGGGGAGAGCCGCAAAAATGTTGAGTTTGTTCCAGTTGGGTTCAAGTTTTTTTGGCGCATAGATAAAGCCTGTTTGGGAAATGCTGGCAAAAACACCCAATACCATGAAAATTGCAAAAGGAATCGCCAATAGCTTTAAAAGTCCAATGCTGCTTTGTTGTAGCAAAATTTCAAATTCATAATCTCCGAGGGGAATTTGTCCTGCATTTTCTATGTAACGAATGGACATTAAGTAAAACCATTTGAAAATTAAGGGGAGGATCAACCAAGTAACAAAAAGCATGCCTAAAAGCATAATGAAACTTTTGGCATCTTGTGAGATGGCAACGTCACCTTCTTCTTTAGCTTTTGTTATTTTTCGTTCGGACGGCTCTTCTGTTTTGGAGGCGTCGTCATCATCTTCAGGGGCGATCATGTTCCTCCTTTGCTAGTGTAAATAAAGTTGTATGCCGTCATCAAAATATCGGATGAACCATAGAATTATCATGGGCATTGTGATAAATAGTAGGCCTGCTCCGAGATAAATTTGCAAAGGCAGAGAAAGAAAAAATATGTTGAGTTGCGGCATAAGGCGCGAGACTAAACCCATGCCGGTATAAAAGACTATTGTAAAAGCGATAAATGGAGATCCTAGTTTAAATCCGGCAACAAAAGCTCCATTAACGGATTGGCTCATTTGGTTGGCTAAGTCTCCCCAAGGTAGGGGAGCTCCGACAGGAAATAAGTGGTAGCTATCAACTAATGCGCTGAGCATTAAATGGTGCAGATTTGCCATGAAAATGATGGTTAAGGCAGTTACTCCGAAAAATGATTCAATAATGATTGATTGGTTTTGGGTGGCCGGATTAAAGTTTTGGGCATTAGAAAAACCGATTGCCTGCCCGGCGATATTTCCGGCGAGGCTGAGCGAAGAAAACATTATTTGGACGACAATAGCTAAGAAAATACCAACGGTGATTTCTTTTAAGATGTATTGAAGTAAAGTGTCAAAGCGTTCCGGTGTTGGTGGAATAAGTTCTGCAACTATCGGCATTAGGATAACAGTTAAGGTTAGAGCAATGGATAGACGAATCTGCGTGCTGACATAAGATGCGGTAAAACCCGGCATGAGCATTATTGCAGAGCCCATGCGTAGAAAGACCATTAAAAATAAATAGAGGTTGATGTTGAGGAGTTCGGTCATATCTATCCGCCGGCTGTTATTTTATCAAACAGGCTTTCCGCAAGGCTACGCATTTGATTAAGCATAAACGGAAATAAGAGGATAAGGGTGACGAAAACTCCGATTATTTTCGGTACAAAAGCAAGTGTCATTTCCTGAATTTGTGTTAAGGCTTGAAATATACCAATAAATAAACCGATAGCCAAGGCAACTAACAGAACAGGCGTGACAACTTTCAATAATGTGAAAATTGCATCGCGAGAGATATCTAAAACTTCAACTTCATTCATTGGCTTTACTCAAGAGGGGTTAGTTTTTCAAAATAACGATAATTATCCAAGCCTGTTAAAAAGACGCCGTCAAAACTGCTGTCCACAATTCCTTTGAAGTGGTTGGATATGATTTTTTGCCATTCCGGAGACCAATAACTGGTGATAACAGAATCGTCGTTAACAAACGATATTCTATTTAACCAAGTTGGTTGACCTATTCGCCATTCAGGGTGCCAATAGTAGGCAGAATCCTGTGCCTCGGACATATTCATTTCGGCAATCAGTAAACGACGAGTTCCGTTTTTTTTGAATTGGAGGGAGCGTACTTCCTGCGGGGTGTAGCGTTCTTGTCCATGAAACAGCGGATTGATGATAACGATGTCATAATTTGTGTTGCGGAGTGCTTTTATTAAATCAAATTTTTGGGCAAATTTATTGTCGTCAATTAGGAGTAAAATATTTTTAGCATCTTTGACGTTTGTTACGTTTTTTGCTGTTTCATTGATTAATGGTTGGTGTGTGATATCGTTGAATGCATATTGTGGATTGTCAAAACCATAAAAAAGACGTTTGTCAAAAACAGAGCGGATAACTGCTTGGTCAAATGTGTTTTCGTCCGGACAATTTTCAAGAGAAATTATCGTTATATTATGTTTTTTTAGAAAGTCTTCTTGGATGGTTTGGGCACCGCAATAAAAATTGTTTATTGCAACAGCATTCATGTTTGATATGTAGCGACGAGCCAAAGAACCAATTGTCGGTTCAACTGGTTTATCTCTGTCCTTATCTGTTAGCAAAAATGATGGGTCTGATGCATTTATTTCAAAGTTACGTGCATTATTATAGCCACTGAGGTGCTGTTCCCAAAGGCTTTGGCTTAACAGAGGTTGGCCTTCATGAGCAATGAATTGAAAGTTAGGATGATGTTTTTTTGCGTACTCCATCAGCATCAAAACATTTGCTCGCATTGCATCACGATAGTTTACAATATATTTGGGAGGAACGCCCATATCTAGAATTGATTCTTCTTGTGTGTACGGGTGTGTTTCCGTAAAGCCATATAAGCCAGCTCCAGCCTTTGCAGAAAAGGCCAGAGTGGCAATCATGGTACTTAAAATGATATGTTTTTTAAGTGACAACATCGGCTTGGTGTTTTCCAGTCCTTTCAGGAATTTCCGCAACATCAAGGGCTATGCGTAATAACTCTGTCAGCATTGCCAAAGGTTCAGCGTTCAGATTATCTTTGCTATAGCGTTCCAAATAAACACGAATGGTCGCACCGCTTGACCCAGTTCCGGACAAGCGATAAACAATGCGTGAACCGTCTTCAAAGGTAATAATCAGTCCATTTTTTGTTGTGCTGTGGTCAACAGGATCGTTGTAGATGAATGGTGCCGCGTTAGCAACTTTGAAGCCGTTCATTTCTTTGCCGTTAAGCGAGGGAAGCTTATTTTCCAAGTCTGTCATTAGTGTATCGGCGACATCTGTGGAAATGCCTTCAAAGTCGAAGCGCATATAATAGCTACGACCGTATTTTTCCCAATGTTCACGCGTAATTTCTTCAACGGATTTTCCGGTGGCGGCAATAATATTCAACCAGAACAAAATAGCCCAGATACCATCTTTTTCGCGAATATGTGAAGATCCGGTACCAAAGCTTTCTTCACCGCAGAAGGTAATGCGGTTTGAATCCATCAGGTTGACGAAATATTTCCAACCGGTTGGAACTTCATAATAGCCGATGTTGTGGGCTTTTGCTACACGGGAAACGGCGGAAGAGGTTGCTGCAGATTTGCCAACTCCGAAGATGCCCTTTTTATAAGCAGGGATGAGTTTGAAATTATCTGTTAAGATTGCCAAACTGTCACTTGGGGTAACGAAAAATTTCTTTCCTAAAATCATGTTTCTGTCACCATCACCATCATTTGCTCCGGCAAAGTCAGCGGCTTTATCAGAGAACATAAAATCTACTAATTCTTTGGCATAAACTAAGTTTGGATCCGGATGAAGCCCACCAAAGTCAGGTAATGGAACAGCATGAACAACAGAACCTTTTTTCGCTCCGAGAATTTCTTCAAAAATTCGTATGGCGTATGGACCTGTAACGGCATTCATTGCGTCAAAACGCATGGTAAAGCCGTTTGCAAATAATTTTTTGATGGCCGCAAAATCAAAAATATGTTCCATCATTTCAACATAATCCGTAACAGGATCAATGATTTCAATTTCCATATCGCCGAGTTTTTGCTTGCCGAGTTTTGATAAATCAATGTCAGGGGTGTCGAAAATTTTGTATTCGGTAATTTTTTTGGAGGTTTCAAAAATTTTGTCACTGATAGATGTCGGGATTTGTCCTCCGGTTTCATTGGCATATTTAATGCCGAAGTCACCGTTTTCTCCTCCGGGGTTATGAGAAGCGGAAAGAACAAAACCGCCATCTGTTTTGTTTTTGAGCAAGATGTTTGATGATGCTGGGGTGGACAGCAAGCCGTTTTGACCAATAATTAATTTGGCAGCTCCGTTAGCAGCAGCCATTTTAATCAGTTTTTGAATTGCAATGGTGTTGTAAAAACGCCCATCACCGCCGACAACAAAGGTTTTCCCTTGTAAACTACCGATAGTGTTAAAAATGCTTTGGATAAAGTTTTCAAAGTAATTAGGCTGCATGACAACTTTTGTTTTTTTGCGCAGACCGCCAGTTCCCATTTTTTGATCACTGTAAGGCTGGGTTGATATGGTTTTTATCATGATTTCTCCTTGTCAAAAACACTCAAATGATAGACATGATTTTATCATGCCGGACAGCAATGACAAGTATAAAGAAAAAGTTGTTAGCTATTATTCGGGGCTAATAAATGCAGCCAGATTGTTCACTTCAAGTTTGGCTGCAAGATGGGACATGGTCATCCGCATTTTTAAATCGGGATGTTGCATATCCAGTACGGTTAAGCCTTCAAGAAATAGTTCTCGATAAATAACACGATCTTTCATTCCGTCGATAAAGCGAAAACCATATAGTTTGGATAGTTTTTCGAGATAGTTGAAAACAAGGGCTTTGTTTTTTGAGCGAGAAGATGAAATTTTATTGCCGCAGATAATCCAATTCAGATAGGCTTTTCCTTGTGAGGCCAAATATTTTTTGATGTCCCAGATGTAATCGGCGTAGTGTCCGGGAGCTTTAACTTTTCCATTTGTATCGTCAATATCTGCAATAACGTTCAGGTCAATCAAACTATCTGATAGAGGCGTAATGACTGTATCGGCATATTTATGAGCTTCCTCAAAAAGGTAGTTTTTGGTTCCGGGTGTGTCAATGAGGATGGCATCGCACTGATTTTGCAATTCATAAATTTGATGTCCGATTTTTTCTCTGGCAGCAGGAATCAGGTATGAGTTTGTTTCCGGCGGAAAGCGATAATGTTCGGGAATCGGAAGATTAATTTCTTTTCTTTCGCAGAAGTTTTTTCTGTTTTCTATATATTTAGTCAGGCTTCCTTGTCGTCCATCTAAATCGAGGGTTGCGATTCTGAAACCTTCTTGCATTAGTTTTACGGCTAAGTGCATTGTTATGGTGGATTTCCCTGTTCCACCTTTTTCGTTGCTGACAACGATAATGTGGGCTTTAGTTTTATGTTCGTCAGTCATTATTAGCCTCGGCCATAACAAGTTGTTGTGAAGATGTCGATGCTATGACGATACAAGACTTGTTTGCTTTTTTCAAGCTCGAGCAGGTTTTATCCGCTTCATTTTTTGCGAAGCCGATTAATTTTGAGCGGTAAATGACTGCAGAGCCTTTGCGGGCCGGTTCAACATTAACAGATGCTTTAGAAGCATAGTTTAGTTGTTTCTTTATCATTCTTTTTACATCAAGCGCATAATTACGTGCTTTGGCGTAGTTTGAAAATGCGCCGATTTGAATTCCCCAGACATCTGACGAATCGTTTTGTTTGTTTTCCGCAATCAGAGTGGGAAGCTGTTGCGTATTTATGTCATCGTAAATAATCGGGGATTTTTTATTGTTTTCTTTAGCTAGGCGTTGTAACCCTTGATTCATCAGGCTGGCAACTTTTTGGTCACGTGCTTTTATATTGTTGTGTCCCATTGTTACAGCGATTACGCGGTGACCATCGCGTTCGGCAGAAGTTACAATGTTGTATCCGGCAGCATTGGTGAACCCTGTTTTCATACCATCAGCCCCTTTGAATGTTTTTAAAAGGTGATTGTGTGTATAATATGTTTGGCCGTTATATACAAATTTTTTAGTTGAAAACAGTTTATAGTATTGAGGAAAGTGGTGATACATGGCTGCGGCTAAAGTTGCCATATCACGAGCGGTTGTTTTTTGTTCTCCGTTCGGAAGACCGGAAGCGTTTTTGAATGTGGTGTTTTTCATGCCCAGGGCTTTAGCAATGTCGGTCATGGTTTTGGCAAAATTTTCTTCTGTATATCCTAATCCTTCGGCTAAGACAGTGGCACAATCATTAGCAGATTTAACAATTAAAGCCATGACGGCATCTTGAACAGAAATTTTGTCGCCGGCACGAAGGCCTAGTTTTGATGGGGAACGATTGGCTGCTGTTCTGGAAACGGGAAGCATATCTTCCATTTTTATGGAACCGCTTTCTAAGGCGTTAAATGTAATGTATAGAGTCATTAATTTTGTGAGAGAGGCTGGATAACGTCGTAAATCGGCATTCGAGGATGCCAATACTTTTCCGCTTTCGGCATCAATCAAAATTGATGAGGCAGGACCTTTTGCCGCTTTTGCCGGTGTTATTGCCAGAAAAAACGACATGCTTAAAGCTAATAGCGAATTAAATAAAGCCGCAGATGTTGATTTCATTTCTTTTCTCTATTATGAATCCAATTTATTTAAGTTTAACGAGAAAAAGAAAATAAAATGTTAATTTTTTGAGCGGCAAAAAAATAATTTGAAAGAATGTGTATTTTGGTCTTGACTTTAGTCTAGATTGTTTGTAGAAGATAGGCACATCTGATGGCGAATGTAGCTCAGTTGGTTAGAGCGCTGGTTTGTGGTACCAGATGTCG
>CAYLIN010000012.1:0-18512 GCA_964383725.1 uncultured Azospirillaceae bacterium
TTTTTGAAAGATAAAAAATGTTCAGCAGTGTTTTTATACAAGGTTTTTTAGCTTCGTTAGGTGCCGGTTTTATTACGGGGGTGGGCGGTTTTATGATTTTTTTGAAACGCCGCTATTCACAGAAGGATATTAATTTTATGCTGAATTTGGCTGCCGGAGTAATGTTGGCTGCGTCGTTTTTCTCATTGTTAGTTCCGGCGATGGAACGGATTATGACATTTGATTCTGATGTTCATATTGCTGCATTTTGGTATGTTTGCGCAGTGTCTTCAGGGGTGGCTTTGGTTTGGTTGTTAAATGATGTTTTGCCACATGAGCATAATCATTTGGGACATCATGGGCCGAAATTTAGTTTGCGTTCGGCGTGGTTGTTTATTATTGCCATTACGCTGCATAAGCTTCCTGAGGGGCTGGCTGTCGGGGTAGCATATAGCGCCGAAGCATTTATGAATCCGGATAGTTTGGTTATCGGTATTGCACTACACAATATTCCGGAAGGATTGACTATAGCTATTTCTTTGGTTGCTGCCGGAATATCTAAAATTAAGGCTGCTTTGACTGCTTTATTAATTGGAATGGTGCAGCCAGTTGGGGCGATTATTGGTTTGTTATTGATGGATTTCAGTGATAAAATTATTCCGTTAGGTATGGCTATGGCCGGAGGAACGCTGTTGTTTGTCGTGATTAATGAAATTTTACCGGAAACTTATGGAATGAAAAAGACTGAGCGTTCGGCTTTTGGGGTTTTTGTCGGGTTTATTTTTATGGTTTATTTGACAATGGTTTTGGGGGATTGATTCTTTTCATCTTTTGATAGCCTGAGAGAAAGTTGTGAGAAAATTTGAAAAAATCTATTGACGTTCAGTAAAACATAATATACATATAGTCCCGTACCACGTGGAGAGTTGGCAGAGTGGTAATGCAGCGGATTGCTAATCCGTCATCGTGAATAGCGATGCACAGGTTCGAGTCCTGTACTCTCCGCCACTTCAAGCCCCCTTAAAAAGGGGGCTTTTGTATTGGAGGTAGGACTATCACTCAGGAATGTAAGTTCGCTTCGGTCACTGTCGATTTCCTAGTTCACTAACATTTTCTTAGCCATTCTGTACTTTCTGCTACTTCAAGTCTCTTCCCCTCTTAAACGGGGGCTTTTGTATTGGTTATCAATATTAGGGTTTTCTTTTGACATTCTGTTTATATTTTTGTATAGTTACTACAATACTATATTAGTATATAGATAAAAATATTTTTGGGGATTTCTGCTTTTTTCTGATGTTGAGTGCTGAAGATGTAAAAAAAATAACTTGTCGGTTTTCTAAACTGAAAGTTGGTGCTGTGTTTATATATAATTATAAGAAACGGATAGATTTGACTTTTGCTATTATTGATTCAGTGGTTGATAATATTGATTTTGTTGTTTGGATTGCTACGGGAAAATATTTTGCAACAGCTTTATATTTTGATTATATAAAATGTTTCGTTGAAGGAGAAAAGAAACATTTTTATTTTTTTTCGCTTGAAGATTTATCGCTGAATGATTTGAAATATTTGGAATTATATGAACTAGCTTCAAAATATCGAGTGATGTGTGTTGTTGATGGTAGTGTGTCTATTAAGAATGCTAATTCCGGACGTACAAAACGTTTGTTGGCGATGAAAAATAAATTTGAATATCGTTTAATTCTTTCAGAAATGCCTCTTACGTTGGGGGTAATTGATTTATATGCTCAGTTCTCGTTTCTTGATTCTATGATTCTAAATATGACACAGACTCAGTTTCGACATAATTTTTTGTCGTTATTGGATAATGATTTTGCGTTGATAAAACGTTGGTCTACTCCTGAGAATGAAAAAAACTTGGTGAATATAATAAAGCCGTATGTTTTGGCTTGTGATTTTAAGAATAGTTTTAATGCAAATTATTATAGTTTTGATTTTGAATTGACTACGCAAGAAGCTTTGGTGTATCAGAAAGAAAAAGAAGATTTTTTAGATCAAAGAGAGCATATTGCATTTTTGCAAGTTGTGCAACATTTTCAATATCTATACACTCTTTGTAAGAGAAAAGTTGACACTTTATTGGTTTTAGTTGATGATATAATCAAACGTAATGAGAAAGTTATTATTTATACTAAATTTTTGAGTGAGATTCGTTTCTTAAAAGAATCGGGTGTTTTAAAAGGAAAAAAGTTTGTCGTTATGTCCGGAAACTCTAATAAGGTTAGCGCTTTAGATTGTTTTGAGCACGATGTTAATATTATGATTTGTACTTATAAGGTTGAGATTCCGCGGTTAATGGTGAAGAATTGTACGAATGTTATATTTTTTACTCAAACTTTTGATTATAAAGATAAATTGCAGATATTATTTTCTTGTTGTCATGATAATGATAAAAAAGTGAATGTATATGATTTTTGGGTAAATACCGGACTTGAAAATTTAATTAGAGATAATTTGTATCGTAAAAAAAAATGTGTTAAAGCATGTTTGCCATGTTATGTCACGGAATGAGGTTTTGAACTTATGAAAATTTATAAAGACCAAAATGTTTATGAAGCAACGCAGGATAGAATTAAATTTGTGTTTGAAAATTTTGATCATATTTATGTTTCTTTTTCGGGAGGAAAAGATAGTGCGTTGTTGTTAAATATGGTTCTTGATTATAAGCGCAAACATAATATTAAGCGAAAAATAGGTGTTTTTCATCAGGACTTTGAGGCGCAATATCAATTAACGACGGATTTTGTTACCAAAATGTTTGAGGACAATATTGATGATATTGAGCCGTATTGGGTTTGTTTGCCAATGGGATCACGTTGTGCGGTGAGCAATTTTCAAATGTATTGGTATCCGTGGGATGATGAAAAAAAGGATTTGTGGATACGAGAAATGCCGTCAATGCCTTATGTTATTAATTTAAAAAATAATCCTTTTGAATTTTATAAATATAAAATGGCTCAGGAAGATTTATATGCCGAATTTGGAAAGTGGTATACTAAACATCATGAAGGGAAATGTATCTGTTTATTGGGAATTAGGGCTGATGAATCTATAAATCGTTATCGTGCTTATGCAAATACCAGAAAAACGTTGATGAAAAATTCACAGTGGACAACAAAAATGTCAAAGAATTTTTACAACGCGTATCCGTTGTATGATTGGTCTGCTAAAGATGTTTGGATTGCAAACGGAAAGTTTGATTATGAATATGATAAGATTTATGATTTGTATTATCGAGCCGGTTTGTCAATTAATCAGATGCGGGTGTCCAGTCCGTATCATGAATGTGCAAAAGAAAGCCTGAATTTATATCGTGTTTTGGAGCCGACAACTTGGGCTAAGGTTGTGTCTCGTGTCAATGGGGCTAATTTTGCAGCTATGTATGGAAATACTAAGTTGATGGGGGTGGGCAAAATTACCTTACCGAAAGGTCATACTTGGCGCTCATATGTTAAGTTTTTGTTGGCCACATTACCTGATACCGTTAGAGCAAATTATATTGCGAAGTTTAAAACGTCAATCAAATTTTGGTGGAAAAAAGGTGGCGTTGTTAATGATGAAGCGCTGAAAGAGTTAGAGCAGTGCAATTATCGTATTCGTCATAATGGACGTAGCGGATATAATAAAAATAAAGATAAAATTTTGTTTTTGGGAACACCGGATGATACTGATGACATTAAGTCAACAATAGATATTCCGTCCTGGAAGAGAATGGCCGTTTGTATTTTGAAAAATGACCATTTATGTAAATATATGGGTTTTGCTCAAACTAAAAAGCAGACTCTTCGTGAAAAAGAACTAATTGAAAAATACAAAAGCTTGTGAAGGAGTGTTATGGAAGATTTTATTAGTCCTGTTTATCGGGTAAAGGCTGTTCCAGTGGAAAAAGTCGTTGCCAATGATTATAACCCCAATCGTGTTGCTCCACCAGAGATGAAACTTTTGGAGTTATCTATTTGGGAAGATGGATTTACTCAGCCTGTTGTTTGTTATCATGATAAGGATAATGATCAATATATTGTTGTTGACGGTTTTCATCGCTATACAATTATGAAAACAAGTGAGCGAATCTATGCGCGTGAACACGGAAAATTGCCGATAGTTGTTATTGATAAGGAGCTAGGTGAACGAATGGCTTCGACTATTCGTCATAATCGAGCTCGTGGAAGCCATAATATTGACTTGATGTGTAATATTGTCGAAGAATTGGTGGAAATGGGTAAAAGCGATAATTGGATTTGTAAAAATATTGGTATGAGCGCAGATGAATTGCTGCGTATGAAACAGGTGACAGGGTTAGCTGTATTGTTTCGTGATGAAGAATTTTCTCGTAGTTGGGAAGTTGGTTAATTGTCACTTTTTTATGAAACAAGAAAATTTGTCAGTGTGCGGGCATCTTCCCATTGAATGGTGATTTCTAATACATTGAACAAATCTCTCTTTTTAGGCGGGATTTTGACAATATCTTTAGCGGTGGTATAAAGGATAGCATTTTGTCTTTTTGCTTCCGCTAATAATTTTTCTATATCTGTATCTTCATAAAAATGGTGATCAGGAAAATCATAAGTTTTTATGAGGTTAAAACCGCAGGATTTTAAGCTGTTATAAAATTTTTCAGGGCGACCAATTCCTGCAAAAGCAATAACGTTTGCGTCGGTGTTTTTAGGGCAGGTGGGGACAACAGTTCCTCTGAAAATAGGTAGTTTACCTAGGCGGGAGCAAATGTTTTTTTTGTCTTCACCAAGGAGGATAATGCCTTGTGCCCGTTTTAGCCCAAGGGCGGAAAATTCACGAAGTGGGCCGGCCGGAATACAGAAGTCATTTCCGAATCCGCTTTCACCATCAATGACTAACAAAGAGATGTCTTTGTGTAGAGATGGATTTTGAAAGCCATCATCCATGATTATGTAATCAGCTCCTTGAGAAATGGCTTGTTTTGCGCCTTCTACGCGGTGATGATTGACTATTACCGGGGCTTGACGAGCTAATAACAACGGTTCATCACCAACTTCGTAAGCTTGATGTTGGGGGGTGACTTTGATACCTTGTAATGTACCACCGTAACCTCGAGTCAGAAAACATACTTTTTTATTTTGTTTTTGTAAAAGTTCAGCAATGGATACCGAAACAGGTGTTTTCCCTGTTCCACCGGCGGTCAGGTTACCGATACAGATGACTTTAGCCTCGCATTTTTGAGGTTTGACAAAGCGTTGTCGTAAAGCTGTCGCTGTTCCATAAAGAACCCCCAGCGGGTAAAGTGTATATGCAATCAGGTTTTTATGGCGCCAATGGCTGGGTGTTTTCATTTAGATGTATTCCTTGACTTTATTCATGATTCCATCCAAAACCTTAGCCTCACTGGTTGCCCAATTATATGCCAAGCTGCGTTTTGCTTCCAAGAGTTCTTCATTTTGCAATAATTGCAACATGATTTCTTCTAATTCAACAGTATCATTAACCTGTATAATAGCGTCGGCTTTTTTAGCTCTGTTCATGGCGTCTGTAAAGTTATGCATATGAGGACCGACAATGACTGCGTCGCGTACACGTGAGGGTTCCATAAAGTTTTGACCACCATGAGGAATGAGTGAGCCGCCGATAAAGACCAGATTGGCGATATCATACCAAAGTCCCATTTCACCAATAGTGTCTGCAATATAGACATTTGTTTGGGCTGTTATTTTTTCGTTAGCAGAGCGGAGAGCAACATTTAGTCCCATCTCTGTTGCTTTTTCTTTGATTTCTGCTCCGCGATTGGGGTGACGAGGAGCAATAATCAGGAAAAGGTTAGGAATATTTTCCAAAAGTCGCTTGTGAACTTTTGCCAGTTTGACTTCTTCATCATCATGAGTTGAACTCGCCAGCCAGAGAGGGCGACCTTTTATGCTTTTTATCATTTCTTCTTTTTTATCTTCGTCGATAGGAAGCGGTAAGCCAGCATATTTTAGATTGCCCAGGCAAATTGCATTTTGAGCGCCTAAAACGCGTAAGCGATACGCATCTTCTTCAGACTGTCCCAAACAAAAAGTGAAGCAGGCAAGAAGTTCTTTGCTGATAAAGTCAAATTGTTGCCAACGTTTGAAACTTTTGTTGGAAATACGTCCATTAATAAGAATGAGTGGAATGTTTTTCTTTTTGATTGAAGAAAGCATTGCCGGCCAAAGTTCAGATTCAAACCACAAAGCAATATCCGGATGCCAGTATTTTAAGAAACGGTTGGAGAACACTGGGTTGTCGATGGGAATATATTGATGGAATGCACGTTCAGGCAAACGTTTATTCATAATATCTGCGGATGTTACTGTTCCGGTTGTAACCATGACATGGACATCGGGATATGTTTCAAGAATCTTTTGAATGAGTGGTAACATGGAAACAGATTCACCGATAGAAGCGCCATGCAACCAGACGAGTTTTCCCTCCGGTCTTTTAACCACAGGACGACCAATACGCTCATTAAAGCGTTTTGTGTCTTCTTTTCCGTTTTCTTTTCTTTTGTTGATATAACGTTTGATGACTAATGGGTATAATATGGTAATGAGTGTATTATAGATTTTAATAAACATTTTGTTTCCTAGTATCGTTTGTTGTGTTTTTCTGAAGGAGCTGCCGGTTGTACCGGTGTGAGCCCCATGGTTTTGTCGCATTCAAAATTGATGTGATTAAGAGCTTTTTCTATCTTTTGGCGATATTCCTCTTGAACTTTTTCATCGGCATCAGCAGGAATGAAAAAAGGTTCGGTCATTTTAACAATTCCTTTGCCAAAGGGGTAGGGAAGCAGCATGCAATCCCATACTTTGGTGAGGAATTTTGATTTGTTCATGCTATATGTGATTCCGATAATGGGCTTTCCTGTTTTCTGAGCAAAGTAAATCGGAGATTTGCTTAAATGCATGCGGGGGCCGCGAGGTCCATCAGGGATGATGCATATCGCTTTATCTTGCTGTAATGAATGCAATAAACCGACCGCAGCTCCTCCGGCATTTTCGTTGGAAGAACCATTTATAATGCCAAACCCGAATCTTTGCAGCAGGCCGGCAATCATACGCCCATCACGATGGGGAGAAACCAACGCATTTAGCGGTCTTTTTTTGTTCCAGAAATAAGGAATCATCAGAGCACGGCCGTGCCAGATGATTAAGATGATGCTTTTTTCTTTTTCCCATAAACGGTAAAAATCATCAACTCCGTAAACGGACCAGTCTGTGTGTTTTCCAATAAAACAAGTGTAATGATAGAGCAGCCATGAAATCAAGTTCATGACAAAAGATGATTGAGTTAATTTTCTTAATGCTTTTTTTGTTAATTGTTTCAGTATCATTTTTTTTCTGTATCAGTAATGCTGATGCCGATTGTTTCATTATCTGTGATGACGACTTCTCCGTGACCGATTAGAACATCGTTAGCATAGACATCTACATAGTCGTTGATGTCACGATCCAGTTCAACAACAGCGCCGCGCCCAAGCTTGAGAAGCTGGTTAACGCGCAGTTCTGCGGTACCGAGTGTTACCGAAACATTGACCATGATGTCTTTTTTGTTGGATGCCGTTCTTTTTATAGGCATGTTTTCCTCCATTTGTGTTTAGCATAATATGACATATTTTTTTTTAATCTGCAAATCATAATTAAACTTATACCTTTGGAAAAAAATAGTGGGAAAGTTGTGGATTAAAAAGATATGGATTGCTCAAAGAATAGAAGTGTGGCAAAAAAATGTGGTTAGGCATTGCAGAAGCAAAAAGCTTGTCCTATATAGTATAGCGAAAGAACAGTTTATTATAATACAGGTGGCAAAATGGTTGCAAAAAAAGAAAAATATCCGGTACTTCCTCTGCGTGACATTGTTGTTTATCCAAAAATGATTGTCCCGTTATTTGTCGGACGTGAAAAATCTATTAATGCTTTGCAAGAAGTTGTGGACAGCGACCAAAATATCGTTCTGGCAACCCAGAAAGATGCATCGATTGAAGATCCTAACAGTGATGAGATTTATCATGTGGGGACATTGGGCACTGTGTTGCAATTATTGCGTCTTCCTGACGGAACGGTTAAGGTTCTGATTGAGGGTTTGGAGCGTGTTAAAATTGACAAACTGTATAGTAGCGATAATTTTATGCAGGCCAATATTACTGTCTTGCCAGATGTTGAAGTGGAAGTCGGTGACGCTGAGTTAGAAGGAATTTCTCGCGCTGTTTTATCGCAGTTTGAGGAATATGTTAAATTGTCCAAAAAAACACCACCGGAAGTTTTGATGGCAGTCAGCCAGATTGAGGATTACAGTAAATTAGCAGATACCATAGCTTCTCATCTTTCTTTGAAAATTGCTGATAAACAAGCCTTGCTTGAAGGCGCAAGTTTGAGAGAGCGGTTTGAGAAAATTTTGGAATTTATGGATGCTGAAATCACACTGCTTGAGGTGGAAAATAAAATTAAAAACCGCGTCAAAAAGCAAATGGAAAAAAGCCAGAAAGAATATTATCTGAATGAGCAGATGAAGGCGATTCAGAAAGAATTAGGCGATGGTGATGAAGATGCTGAAATTTCTGAATATATGAAGAAAATTGAAAATACAAAGCTTTCTAAAGAAGCCAAGGAAAAAGCTTTAGCTGAAATTAAAAAGCTAAAATCAATGAGTGTTATGTCGGCAGAGGCAACCGTCGTTCGCAATTATTTAGATTGGCTTTTGGATATTCCGTGGAAAAAACGTTCAAAAGTCAATAAAGATTTGAGCCGAGCAATGGCGATTTTAGATGAAGATCACTATGGACTGGAAGAAGTTAAAGAACGTATTGTTGAATATTTAGCTGTACAAGCTCGGGCGGATAAGGTAAAAGGGCCGATTTTGTGTTTGGTGGGTCCTCCGGGGGTGGGTAAAACCTCGTTAGGTAAATCTATTGCCAAGGCTACCGGTCGCAGTTTTGTTCGTGCTTCATTAGGCGGCATGCGTGATGAGGCTGAAATCAGAGGACATCGTCGGACATATATCGGATCTATGCCGGGGAAGGTGATTAAAGGTATGAAAAAAGCCGGTACCTCTAATCCTTTATTCTTGCTTGATGAAATTGATAAACTGGGAAATGATTATCGCGGAGATCCGAGTTCTGCTTTGTTGGAAGTTTTGGATCCGGAACAAAACGCAACGTTCAGCGATCATTATTTGGAAGTGGATTATGATTTGTCTGATGTTATGTTTGTGACAACAGCAAACTCTTTAGATATGCCTCGACCGTTGTTAGATCGTATGGAAATTATTCGTTTGTCCGGTTATACGGAAGATGAGAAGATACAGATTGCAAAGCGCCATTTGTTGCCGAAAATTTTCAACGAAATGGCTATTAAAGAAGGCGAAGTCGAGATTGAAGATAGCGCAATTTGCAATATTATTCGTTATTATACTCGAGAGGCTGGTGTTCGAAATTTGGAAAGAGAAATTTCTAAAATTGTTCGCAAGGCTGTTAAGGAAATTTTGACATCAAAAGAACATAAGGTTGTTGTTAATTGTGATAATTTGGAAAAATATCTGGGGGTCATTAAATATCGTTTCGGTGAGGCTGAGGAAAAAGATCATGTCGGTGTGACGACAGGATTGGCTTGGACTGAAGTCGGTGGTGATATCTTGTTTATTGAGGCTGTTGATATGCCGGGTAAAGGGATTGTCAAACAAACCGGAAAGTTGGGCGATGTTATGAAGGAATCTATAGATACTGCTTATTCTGTGGTTCGTTCTCACTCAGCTGATTTGGGAATTGATCCTGATATTTTTGAAAAAACAGATATTCATGTCCATGTTCCGGAAGGAGCAACGCCAAAAGACGGACCGTCCGCCGGTATTGCTATGTATACAACATTGGTTTCTGTTCTGACTAAAATTCCGGTGCGTAAAGATGTGGCTATGACTGGGGAAATTACTTTGCAAGGTCGAGTTTTGCCGATTGGCGGTTTGAAAGAAAAATTGCTTTCAGCTTTGCGTGGCTGAAATAAAACAGTAATTATACCGAAATATAATGAAAAGGATTTGGCTGAGATTTCTGATAATGTGAAAGAAGGATTGAAGATTATTCCTGTTTCGGAAGTTAGTGAGGTTATTGATATTGCTTTGAAGGGAAAAGTTAAACCTTTGAAGAAAGAAGTTCCATTAACGTGTTTGAAGGAACAGGAAAGCAGTTCTTCAAGCGTTATGCGAAATTAAAGAAAAAAGCTCCGTTTAACGGAGCTTTTTTTCGATTTTTTTTGTTAACTATTCTCAATGAATCATTTATTAAATCGAGCGGCGGAGTATAATGTCGGTAATGGATGATTTATTGAGGATTTTGTTATGCGGGTTTTTATTTATAAAAAAAATCATATTGTAAATGCTGCGGCCGGGGCAGAAAAGGTAATGTGCAGTATGGCTAATTTTTTTGCCGGTAAAGGGGATAAAGTGATGTTGGCAACTCGAGACACGACACCCGGACGTCCGTTTTATCCTTTGCATGAACAGGTTGAATTTCGTCAAATAGAACATCACTATCCGAAATGGAAACGCTTGTTCGGTAAATTGTTTTTCGGATTGGGGATTATTGATAAGTTTCCATCTTTTGATAGGGAGAAGATTATTGCTGACGGCACACGCAAAGTGATTGATGATTTTGCTCCGGATGTGATTGTTGCTACCGGTTTATCAGATTTGGTTGATTTGGCTTATAAGCAAGATTTTCACATTCCTGTTGTGATGACTTTGCATTGTTCTCCGGTTGTTGATTTTGATACCAGACCAATGTTGCGGCGTTTATATCATATGGTTTTAGAAAAAACAGATGCTGTGCAAGTGTTGGTTCCGTCTTTTAAAGAAGATATGCGTCCTTATTATGGCGGGCGAGTTGAGGTTATTGGTAATGCTGTTTCCGTTCCTGAATTTTCTCGTGATTTTTCTGCTTCTGGTCATTGTTTGGCGATGACGGCTCGATTTGAAAAAAATAAAAACCAAGAACTGGTTATTCGTGCTTTTGCAAGATTGACCAAGCGTTTTCCTGAGTGGAAGGTTAAATTTTTCGGTAACAATCAAGGGGAGTACGGGGCGTATTGTAAACAGTTGGCCGAAGATCTTGGGTGTGCGGACAAGATAGACTTTTGTGGGGTGGTAACTAATCCGCAGGAATATTTGAAAAAAGCTGATATTTTTGTTTTTCCATCTTTGTTTGAAGGGTTTCCGTGTTCGTTAGTTGAGGCAATGGCTGTTGAATTGCCTAGTTTGGTGTTGAAGAGTTGCAGCGGGGTTAATGAGATTGTCATTGACGGAGAAAACGGGTTTCAAGCAGAAAATAATGATGATTTTGAAGCGAAGCTTGCTTTATTGATGGCAGATGTTTCTTTACGAGAGAAATTGGGGCGGAGAGCCAGAAAAGATGTCTTGCCTTTTGCCGAGGCGGAAATTTGGCAAAAATGGGATGATTTGCTTCATGATTTGATGCAGAACAAAAAATAATAATTTCAGAGGCTTTTTAAAAGCCTCTTTTTTTAAAGAATTATTAGCAGAATCGATATATAAAAATGTATTATTTTGTAGGAGGCTTTTTTATGATTAGGATAAGTTCGGAAAAATTAACAGAGATTGTTGATTCTCAGTCGCACGTTGTGGCGCTTGAAATCGAAAATATTTCAACAGACAGTCGAAAAATTGCTGCCGGTGATTTGTTTATTGCGATTAAAGGTGAGAAATTTGATGGTCATAAATTTGTAGCTGAGGTTTTAGATAAAGGTGCCGCACTGGTTTTGGTGGATCATTTGGTTGAGGGTGTTTCGCCAGATAGGCAGATTGTGGTGAAA
The DNA here is from genome assembly GCA_964383725.1 of uncultured Azospirillaceae bacterium. Classification (GTDB taxonomy): domain Bacteria; phylum Pseudomonadota; class Alphaproteobacteria; order RF32; family CAG-239; genus CAZU01. The sequence goes on from CAYLIN010000012.1 coordinate 11,808, forward strand.
GATACGTTACATGCTTACGGGCTTATCGGGGCTTATGTGCGGTCGCAATTTAAGGGGAAAGTTATCGGTTTGACCGGAAGCGCCGGAAAAACAACAACAAAAGAGGAAATTAAGTTTGCTTTGTCTTTGTTTGGTAAGGTTTATGCCACAGAAGGCAATCATAACAATCAAATCGGTGTTCCCATTACCTTGTGTGATATGGATATGACTGCAGATTATGCCGTGATTGAAATGGGAATGAGTGCTAAAGGTGAGATTGAAGAGCTTGTGTTTTTTGTGAAGCCTGATGTGGCGCTGATTACTAATGTTTATCCGATGCATATTGAATTTTTTGATAATTTTGAGGGAATTGCTGAGGCCAAAGCAGAGATTTTTAAATCTTTGAAAAAAGGTGGTTTGGCGTTGATTAATGAAGATACCAATTTTGCATCTTTGCTAGAAAAACGGGCTGTTGAAAATGGAGCGGAAGTTATTCGCTTTGGCAAAAATCATCATCCTGATGTTGAATTTATGCTTTCAGTTGAAGGGGAGCATCATTTGTATAATGCGTGGTGTGTTTTGACTTTGATTGAGGCTTTGGGGCTTAATGTCAAAAAGGTTGCTACAAATTTACATAAATTCGGGGCTTTGCCGGGGCGGGGAATGCGTCACAGTCTTAAGCTGCCTGATGGCGGGCAGTATATTCTGATTGATGACAGTTATTCCGGGCAGCCGGAAGCGATGAAGCTGGGGATTGCTGCTTTGGATAAGGAAAAAACAGCCGGACGCAAGATTGTCGTGTTGGGAAAAATGGCTGAATTGGGTGATACCTCAAAAGCTCGTCATGTTGAAATCGGTCAGTTGCTTGCTGATAGTTCAATTGATGTTGTCGTCGGTATCAAGCCTGAGATGAAAGATATGTTGGCTCAGCTTTCTTCTGAGAAAGAACAGTATTATTTTGAAAATAAAGATGGTTTGGATGAATTTTTAATAAATAAGTTATTGCAAAATAATGATATTGTCCTTATAAAGGGAGCCAGATATTCTTCCGAACTTTATAAAGTGGCGGAAAGCTTGATTGAAAAAGGAGCTTGAGCATGAAATGCCCGTTTTGCGGTTGTGATGATACACAAGTTAAGGATTCACGCGATAGTGATGATAATACTGCCATTCGGCGGCGGCGTGAATGTGCTGAATGTGGTTCTCGTTTTACGACGTTTGAACGTGTGCAGTTGCGTGAATTGATTGTTATCAAAAAGAATGGTGAGAAAACGGCATTTGATCGTGATAAGCTTGCTCGTTCAATTGAAATTGCCGTGCGGAAGCGACCGATAGATCGGGATCGGGTGGAAAAAATAGTGACATCAGTACAGCGGCAGCTGGAGATTTCTGGTGAAGCTGAAATCCCGTCCAGAGTGATTGGGGAATATGTTATGGAGGCTTTGGCTAATCTTGATCATATTGCTTATATCCGTTTTGCTTCTGTTTATAAAGATTTTCGTGAAGTGAAAGATTTTGAAGAATTTGTTGATAGGATTGATAAACTGGCAAAGCCGGAAGGAGTTAAATAAAATGGGAAAGTTTGTGTCTGAAAAAATTAAAATGAAATCTGATGCACGATTGGCTGCCGTACAGGCTACATATATGATTGAATATGGTCAATTGCCGGTCGATCAGGTTATTAAAGATTTTTTGAATGGTGAAGTCGGACGTTTTGTGATTGACGAAGATGAGTTCGAAAATGAAAAGTTGGTTGAGGTCGGTGAAATAGACAGCAATTATTTTGCAACTTTGACTCGTGGTGTTCATGAGAAAAAAGAATATATGGAACAGGCTATTTCTCACTACTTGAAAGAAGGGTGGATTTTTGATCGTTTGGACGGAACATTGCGAGCTTTATTGTTGTGTGCCGCTTATGAATTGATTAACACAACAGATGTTGATGCAAAAGTTATTATTAAAGAATATGTTGATTTGGCATATGCTTTCTTCACCAAAAGTGAGCCTAAAATGGTGAATGCTTTATTGGATACTATAGCCAAGAATGTTCGCTAGATTAGTTTCGGTGCTAAATAGTAATTCAAAGCAATTTGTGCGATTTCAAAAAATTCATGTACTTTTTTGTTCACTAGAATTTTTTTCACTCTTCAAATCACTTTGACTTATCCATTTATCACCGAAATTTTATAGGGAAGAAATTTATTTAAGGAATAATTTTATGGCAAGATTAAAGGTCTATGAATATCCGCATCCGATTTTGAAAAAAAAAGCTGAAAAGGTTGCTGTAGTTGATGATCAACTGCGTCGTGTGTTGGATGATATGCTGGAAACCATGTATGCGGAAAACGGGGTCGGTTTGGCTGCGCCGCAAGTCGGATTATCTCAGCGTATGGTGGTGATTGATATTGCTCATGAAGGTGAGAAACCTAGTCCGTTATATCTTGTTAATCCTGAAATTGTGTGGCGTTCCGAAGAGACTGAAATTTGCGAAGAAGGATGTTTGTCTGTTCCTGAAATGCGTGCTGAAGTTGAGCGTCCTGCGAGTGTGCGGGTAACTTATTTGGATTATCAAGGTAAGGAATGTGAGATACTGGCTGAGGATTTCTTGGCTGTGGCAATGCAGCATGAACTGGATCATCTTGACGGGGTTTTGTATATTGATAAAATCAGTCGTTTGAAACGCCAGATGTTGCTGAAAAAATTGGAAAAAAATCGCCGCATGGCTCATTAAAATTAATGGAGAGAAGATGAAGGTCGTTTTTATGGGAACGCCGGATTTTGCGGTGCCGGCTTTAGAGAAATTGATTGCTGAACACGAGGTGATTTGTGTTTATACTCGTGCTCCTAAAGAAGCCGGGCGCGGGCAAAAAGAATGTAAAACACCAGTGCATTTGGTGGCTGAAAAACATGGTATTGAAGTGCGGACTCCTCGGACATTACGTAATGAGGAAGAGCAAAAGACTTTTCGTGATTTAGGGGCTGATGTTGCCGTTGTTGCGGCCTATGGTTTGATTTTGCCGTTGCCGGTGTTGGAGGCGTATCGATACGGATGTTTGAATATTCACGCATCATTACTTCCCAGATGGCGTGGTGCGGCACCTATTCAACGATGTGTGGAAGCCGGAGATAAAATTGGTGGTGTGACGATTATGCAAGTGGCAGAAGGTTTGGATACCGGTGATATGTTGTTGAAAGGTGAAACTGAAATTACCTCACAAACAACGGGAGGTGAGTTGCACGATAAAATGGCGCAGATTGGTGCAGATTTAATTTCTGAAGCTTTGCGGAAAATAGATGTTTTGCAGCCGGAAAAACAAGATGACGCGTTGGCTTGTTATGCGGCTAAGCTTGATAAGAGTGAAAGTAAGTTGGATTTTAAACAGACAGCAGAAGTACTGGAATGCAAAATCAGGGCTTTTAATCCGTATCCTGCGACATTTTTTGAGTATAACGGAGAGCGTTTTAAGGTTTTGATGGCGGAAACAGTGGATGGCGATGATACTGCCGAAGCTGGAAAAATTGTACAGGGGCGGGAGGCCTTGATTGTGCAATGCAATTCAGGAGCTTTGAAGATAACACAAATTCAGCGTCAGGGAAAAAAAGCGATGTCAACGATTGATTTGCTTCGAGGTTTTGAATTTGAAGCAGGGGCTTTGCTTCACTGATTTTTGGGTGTTTTACTGCTTTTGTGTATTTACTGTTTGGTAAAATTGTAATATATTGCAGTTGCTTTACGTATTTATTAACATTTATTACCAATAATTTTTATGAAAAAACATAAACCAAATGTTTTTGGGTGTGTCTCAGGAGGTATCGCCATCGTTATCGGTGTTTTGTGCTATCGACGTTTTTGTAAAGAAAATGCGCGTCGTCAGATTGATTATATCTGTGCGCAGGTTGAACAGAAGCTTCGTTCGCAAGATTAGGGCTACTTTTTCTGATTGATTGAGAAGTGCTTATCTCAAAAAAGACCCTGATGATAAAAATCATCAGGGTCTTTTTTTACTTTAGGTGCTTTTGGATGAGGATTAGTGCACACTGGGCACCATTATCACCTTTTTTAGCCCATTCCTCAATACGGGGAAGGAAGAGGTTGGCGTAAGAGGCAAACATGGATGCTTGGCGCATTATTTGCTCCCATTGGTACTTAGCCACATACTGCCGACTCAGTAGTTTGAGCCAGAACAATATGGAAACGCGATCTTGACGGATGAGGCCGTTAAGGAAGGCGTTTCCTTCATGCTTGATTGATTTGATCGGGTATTTGACAACCTCAATCAGGATATCTTCAACCTGATAGGTGAAGTATCGATAGGTGATTTCTTGCAGAGCGACACTCAACGCTTTTTTTTCGTTGGGAGATAGCTCGGGGTTGAAATGCCGATCCGTCAAGTAGGCTTTTCGCTTCATTCTCAGTGTTGCTTGGAGGTTTTCCAAAGCGATTTGAATTTCTTCAGTAGAAGATTTTCGCCACAAGGCATCAAAGGCGTGTGTGTCCTTTTCAGCTTCTTTAATCGCTTTTTGCTGGCGTTCTTTGAGGTGTTTTCTTGTTGTTATTTTTTCAATAACGTCCTGAGCGGTTTCAACACTGATCAGATTTTCTTTTTGCCATTTTTTTATGAGCTTTATTTTTTCTTCAAAGCTCATTCCTGAGAGGTCTTTTAAGACCGATACATTTTGTTTTGCCATAAATAATAGTTAAAATTTTTAAGGAAAACCGGTGAAGGGGCTTGAGAGCCACCTTCAACCGGAAAATTTTTAGACAGCTGCTTTTCCGTTGAAAAGAAATTTAGGGAAGTCAGATTCGAGAATCAGTTTGACGATGCCGTCTCCTTTCAGGTAGGCAAGCCCTTTGGTTTTGCCTTTTTTGACCCACGAACTCCAGTATGTTTCGGCTTGATGTCCGATTTCTTGGATGGTTTTTAGGACGGCGTTTTTGTTGGTTACGTTATAACCTTCCGGAAGACCGTTTTGGATTGAGCCAAGGGCCTTCACTGCTTCCATGTTTTGGCTTGGATTTTGGTTTTTTTGTTTTTTTGCCATTGTTTTTTTGTTATTAAAAATTTTTTTGTTTTGTGATTTCGGGCCGCATGTATATATGGGGCGGGAAGAAATCGGTTAATAATTTTTCTTTAATATATATACGGTATTAAATATAGACAAAAAAATAGAGTTTGACAACCCTTTTTATTAAAATTTTAAAACTTTTTTTGTATTTTGACGTTATATATAATAAAATAGAAAAAAAATCTGATAATAACGAAGGTGGATGATGAGAAAAATCTATAAGTTTATTCTTCCTGTTGTTTTGTTGTCGGGAGTCGCGGTATATTATCACGATACCGGTTCAGCTAAACCTAATTATGTTACTCAGAAGTTAGAACGAGGAACGATTATTCAGAAGGTGACCGCGTCCGGTATTATTAATCCTATTTCAACGGTTAATATCGGTACTCAGGTTTCGGGAACTATTGCTGAGATTTTTGTGGATTATAATTCGCAAGTGGAAAAAGATCAGTTATTGGCGCGTATTGATCCATCTTTATTTGAGGCTACAGTGGCACAGCGTAAGGCTGCTTTGGATATTGCAAAAGCAGAGTTGGAAGTGGTGAAAAATGATATTGTTTATTATGAAAAACACTTAAAAAGAATTCAAAAACTTAATTCCTCTCGGTATTCTGCTGATAAGGAATTGGAATCTGCTCAGCGAGATTATGATAATGCAGTTGTACAAAAAGCTTTGAAAGAAGCTCAAATATCTCAGGCTGAAGCAGCTTTGAAATCAGCAGAGATTGATTTGCGTTATACAAAAATTATCTCACCGGTTGATGGAATCGTCGTTTCTAAAGAGGTGGAAGTCGGTCAAACCGTGGCAGCTAGTTTTCAAACACCAACATTGTTTTATGTTGCAGAAGATTTAACTAAAATGCAGATTGAAGCTTCTGTTGTTGAAGCTGATATTGCAAAAGTAAAAGAAGGGCAAACTGTAGAGTTTAGTGTTGATAGTTTTCCTGATGATGTTTTTTATGGTTTGGTGACACAGGTACGTAATGAAGCGGTTACGACTTCTAATGTGGTGACTTATGAGGTTATTATTGAAATTAATAATAAAGATTTACGATTAAAGCCGGGGATGACAGCTAATGTGAGTATTATAACTTCTGAAAAAGATGATGTTTTGTTGGTTCCTAATAAGGCTTTGCGTTTTTATGTAACAGATGAAAGCGGACAGACAAAGCGTTATAAAGATAAGGGAATTTGGGTTTTGGAGAAAGGAAAACCACAGCGTATTGTCGTATCAACTGGTGTTAGTGATGATGAAAATACTGAAATCAGCGGGAAAGATTTGGTAGAAAATACTGAGGTTATTATCGAAGATAAGAATGTTAGTCATCAATCTGCTCAAATGCGTATGAGGATGCCTCGTTAATGTCGCTTATTGAACTCAGAAATATTACAAAAAGTTATCCTTTGGATGGATTTGATTTGAAAATTCTGAAGGGGATAAGTTTACAAATTGATAATGGTGAATTTGTGGCTATTATGGGGCCTTCCGGTTCAGGTAAGTCAACATTGATGAATATTTTAGGCTGTTTGGACAAGCCGACATCCGGGCATTATTCTCTTGAGGGATGTAGTGTTGAAAAGCTGAGCTCTGATGAGTTGGCGACAATACGAAATCAAAAAATCGGTTTCGTTTTTCAAGGATTCAATTTGCTATCCAGA
>CAYLIN010000013.1:0-18092 GCA_964383725.1 uncultured Azospirillaceae bacterium
ACTTTATTGCTCATGATTTTTTCCCTTTGTTATAAAACTTAGTCAATTTGTTTTTCTAAAAGGTTATATAGGGATGCAAAATCGCTGATGCAAGTCCGGTTTGATATTTTTTTATATAATCTGAAAAAAATATGTTTTATCGAAAAATTTCATCTACCCCCTGCAATTATATATTGACTTTTTGTGCATGTCTGATAAAATAAAATCGTGAGTCTGGTTCTATTTTAAGCAAAGGAGACTGTTATGAAACATTATTTATCTTGGTTATGTTTTGCTTTATCATCATTTTTATATGTGAATGAAGCCTTAGCGTTCCTTCCCTTAAAACAAAATCCTACACCACTTGAACCAGACTCACTTACTTTCTCCAGAGAGAGTTATCAACTTGCGAAAGTTACATGGTTGCCAGACTATCTTCAAAACAACAAAAGCGGTAAAAGAGTAGAGGAAAAAACAGCTAATATTAACAACAAAGACTGTTCTTCTTATGGCTTACTAGCATCTTGCTCTCAAAATCAGCAAGCCCAAGGTCTTGTTCATCCTGTTGCCGGATTAACTTGTTATAAAGAATGCGTTTGCGACACATCTATTTATAAATATAATACAACCAACTGTAAAGCTCCTAAAACTCTTGGCGGTAATACATGTAAAAGCACCACATCTTCTATATCTTTAATGTCAAAATGTTCTTGTCCGAAAGAATATAACCTAGACTTTTGTCCAGAAGGAACTCTTTGCAAAAAATGTGATAATAAATATCAACAAATCGCTTGCGCTGATGGTTATATTCTGGAAAAAGATAAATGCATAAAAGAGCTCAATTGTAATGATTTTCCGCTGGCCGTTTGCCCAACAGACGGGACTTGCACCAAATGTCCCTATGGCGAGAAACTTAAACTTGACGAATGCGATACTCAAAAAGGCTGGCTTATGGCTGAAAATAAGCTATCTTGTATCGCCAGTGATTGTCCTGCCGGTTATAGCACCGACATAACCACTTGCTCTAAAAGTAATACAAGTTTATCGTGTTCTCAATGGTCTGGTGGAAAACAATGCTGCTTATGCAAAGGCTCTCCCCAAAATGCTGTTATTTTTGATATTGTTGCAGAAGAAGATAATTCATTATTCAGATTATCCCTTTCTATAAATGACCAGCTTTCACTCGACTATAATATTAACTGGGGAGATGGTTCATCTTCTCAATTGAATGTCGGATATCCTGAACACATTTACGCAAAAAAAGGAAATTACACAATATCAATAACAGGTGAATTTAACAATTTCAGACAAACAATCTATTTCAACGATAATATAAATACTTATATCACAAAATTACATTCTTTTGCCGCTCCCAGTCTTTCATATATTACTATTTCCAATTGTAGTAAATTAACCGGGGAAATTCCATCTTTACCTTCTCAATTAAAAGGGATAATTTTCGATAACTGCAAAGGATTGACAGGTAAAGTTCCCGAACTTCCAGATGGCATGCTTGAATTTAGTTTTTCCGGATGTTCCGGCTTAACCGGCAGTATCCCCCAACTACCAACGTCTCTTAAATCTGCAAATTATGGTTTCCATGGTTGTACCGGATTAACCGGAGCTATTCCTGAACTTCCCAATGGATTAGAGCAAGCTGCACTGATGTTTTCTAATTGCACCGGTTTAACAGGCAATATTCCTAGTTTACCATCATCTTTGCTTGAAGCCTCTTGGATGTTTTCTGGTTGCAGTGGATTAACAGGAAACATCCCTAGTCTCCCTAATTCTTTGGAAGAAGGCCGTTATATGTTTAAGGATTGCACAAACTTGACCGGAAAAAGTCTACACCTCCCAACTTCACTTAAAAATGGTGAAGGCATGTTTTATGGAACAAATTTATCAGGCAGCATTCTTCCTGATTTGCCAGACAGTTTGGAAAACGGTGATTACATGTTTGAAAACACATACATTTCTGGAGAAATTAAATCTCTTCCTCAATCACTACAAACAGCAGATAGCATGTTTGCAAACACATCAATTCATGGAAGAATTCCATCTTTTCCAAATGGATTAATTAATGCTAGTAAGATGTTCTTCGACACAGATGTAAGTGGAGATATTCCTCCTCTTCCCAAATCATTACAAGAAGCGAGTAGTATGTTTGCCTATTGTTCTCATTTAACAGGAAACATTCCTGAACTTCCAATCTCATTAACATCGACACAGGGCATGTTCAATGGATGTGAGGGATTAACAGGAAATATTCCATCCTTTCCACCTTCTCTCACTCATACTGGCTGGATGTTTAGTGGATGCTCAGGCTTGACCGGCGACATTCCGACATTGCCTGATACTATTGAAAATGCACATTCAATGTTTGAAAATTGTTCAAATTTGAATCCAACGCTACCAAACAAGCCTAAAAAATTGACCAACCAATGTAATAGGATTTTTAACCAGACGCCTATTGTTCCAACAGGAGAATGGTTGATGTGCAACCCATAAAAAATAAAAAAGAAAGAGGCGAATTTTTCGCCTCTTTCAGATAAAGATTAGTTAGAAAAGATTATTCGGTAAGGATGACGACGGCAATGGTCGGGACAATCACTATTATCTAACAAAGAAGAAACGCCCGTTTTAAAATTAAAGAGCTTTCCTTCTTCTGTCATCAACTCCTCTGGAAGCGGATCTCCGCCATATGACTTTAGCGCCGCATTGATTGTCCTCCAATCCTCACGAAGAACTTTCCATACTCTGGTCCAACCGAGAGAGCCGCATTTTCCTTTGTTTTTACTTTTTAAAGCATGCATTATCGCTTGCGGATAAATTGCATCTTCCGGCTGTGTAAGCGGAATAAACAAGCCATAAACACGAATACCCAGAACCTTCTTTTTCCAAGGGGCGTACCACAATCGTTTTTCGATAATCCAGATGATAGGCCCGTCACATATTTCAGACATAATTATAAAATTTTAAGATTAGTAATAAGTTTCTGCTTTGAACTTATATATTTTAAGGCCTAAAGTCAAGCCTTTAGTAACGCCCTTTTCCCGAAGATATTTCATATCCGGTATAGCCGTCCACAACTGAATTTGCAAACGCAAAATCTGTAGAATCAACCGCATGAATACGATATAAAGCTTCGCCTTGCTCAACCCGATCACCAACTTTTTTCAACAAATCAAGTCCTGCTCCGGGATATCTGCCTGCACCGGCCAAAACACCAATTCGGTTAATACGCGCATTATCAATGCCTTCAACCTCTCCGCTTGCAGGAGATACAATTTCTCTTGTCAAATTACCCAGTTGCGGCTGGGGCGATTTTCCTTGTCCGTAAATAATTTTGTTCATGGCCTCAAGTGCTCGTCCTGATGTCAAAATCTCTTTTGCTACGTGATATCCTTGGCCGCCACGTAGTTTGGGATCAAATTCTAAGAGACGCCCGGCTAAAAATAACGACTTTTCCAATAAATCTTGTGGTGCATCTTCTTTGTTACGCAGGACTTTCATAATATCTCGCGCTTCTAAAACCGCACCAATACCGTTTCCAATCGGTTCACTCCCGTCCGTAATTACAGCATCAATTTCTATGGAGAGCATATCCCCGACATATTCTATTAATTTACGCAAGCGCATGGCTTCATTTGTTGATTTAACACGTGAGGTCGAACCAACCGGAATATCAACAACAAGATGCGTCACACCGGCGGCCAGTTTTATTGCTAAAATGGATGCAGCCAAATGTTGTTGCTGTGTTAAACCAATATGACGTTCAACATCTGAAATAATTTTATTCGCTTCGGCTATCGGCAAACTTTGGTAGCACCCAATAACCCCTCTGTTTTCCCTCAGAAGTGAGCGAAATTTTTCCTCATCTAAATCAACATTCGCCAAAACACTCATTGTATCTGCAACACCGGCACATGATGACAGAGAGCGAGAACATGTCTTAGCCATCGGTAATCCATACGCGGCAACAATTGCTGTAATTATAATATCTGTTTTATTTCCGGGAACCCCGCCAAAACTGTGATAATCGACGACAATTTCTTCATTATCCCAACGAAACGTGTTATCACCAATTAATGCCTCAGTAAAAGCTAAAACCTCTGATGTTGTCATAAATGAACCGGAGGCAACCAAAAAAGAGGCTATATCCATATTGGAATAGCGTTTAGATGCTATATCACTAACAATTCCCGCATATTCAGCCGCGCTTAAAATATTGCCGGCAATTTTCTTTTTTATAGAAACCAAACTCGGCGCCATCGGTGATAAAGTAATGGATATTCTTGCATTTTCAGGAAGATTTATCTGTCTAAAAGCTTCCGTATTCAAGGCCAGCTCATTTTGTTTTACAACATTTGCATCATCAACAACTTGCAAAAAGGCATATATCGGACGAACACCACCGTGTATTTCAACCCGTGTTAATGTTTTGATATCATCAACCTTATAATCTACACAATCTTTATGAATATAAGCCAGATTTTCGTTAAATGAATTTATTGCCAAATGTTTGAGGCTGAGCATTGATACCCTTTCAAATTTTAGTCCTTTTTTGCATTATCTCACTGCATATCTTTAATATTGGTTAACAAAAATTTTTCTTCGATGAAAGCTTTCTCATTTAAAAGAATCCACAGATTTTTTTGTGTTTTTTAAGGACTCTTGCCAAGAGTCGCAATTTGATTTATCAAGGATTTAGAGGGGTTTAAATTATGCCAAAAACGGGGCTTAAAACATTCGTTTACAGTTTTTCGTCATCACTGTTTATGATTTTCACCATAAACGGCGTTTTTTGGCATGCAAATCACTCCTCCGACGAAACTAAAATCCCTCACAAAAACATTATGCTTTTTTTAGGAAATCCACAGGTTTCCCCTTCTACCAAACCTGCTCCGACAAAAAAAATAAAACTTACCAAGCTTGATGATATCCCAACACAAGCAGAGGATGTTTTATCCCCTCAGATTGTTTATCACCCTGAAGAAAGCCAAGTCATTTTAGCGGATGTACAAGATCCCCCTCAAGAAATCATTCTTGCTGATGTTTCTGTAGATATTCCCTTAGCTGCGGAAGAAAACACAATTGTTTCTCCCGAGAAAACACTCACTAAAGAAACAAGCACCCCTTCCAAATCTCAAGTTTCTCAAAAAACACTTTCCCTTTCAAATATTGCTAAAGTCAGCAAAAAACCGGATGATATAATTCAAATTCCGGCAACAGCCCCTCAGATACTTCCCAGCTTGCCAACGCAAAAGAACATTGTCGTCGCTGAGACTTCTAAAGTACCCGAAGCGCCTCTCCTGCTTCCTTTACAAAAAGACAACAATGCTCCCGCTCAAGACAAATATCAGGTCAGAAAAAGCTCAGAAGCCACACCAAATCGTGTCGCTTTGGCCGATAAGAATGTATCTGTTTCCGGCATGATTTCCAGCACCTCAACAACAAGTGAGGCAAAAGCATCCGAATCCGGCAAATGGAAAAGCCTATCAGAACAAACATCTGATGCCGATAGTCCGTGGGTTGTCGCTCACAGTGCCGGCGTCCACAAAAACACCCTTTTAAAAGATGAACAATTCTATAAAGAAAATGCGGCCATTGCAGATAACCTTGACCAAAATTCGCAGCAACTCTCCCGCGGACAAGAGCTTCTTTTAGCCTCCGAAACCGTCAAAAACCTTCTCATCCCCATCCCCGAAGATATTTTGAATGACGAAGACTTAACCCCGCGTTTAGTTTCCCCGGCGACGCCTGAGGGATTAGAACAAGAAAACGCCATTAATGAGCAGCTCAAGAAAAAGAAAAAAGCACCAAAGGAAGCCTCTCTACCTTCAGTTCCATCCAAGACTGAAGAAAAAACCCCTATCCCTTCTGCCGCACCTCAACAAGACAATAAGAAAAAATCCTTACTATCTTCGTTAAGCAACATTTTTCAGGCTGCCCCTCAAGAAATGAATAACGCAGTTAAAATACCAGAAGAAAACAGCGGTTTAATTCAGGACGTAAAGAAAAAAATTCGACGCAGCAAAGGAAAGATTATGCCAACAGAAATGCGCCTATCTTTTCAACCCAATCGCGCCGAAATATCAGGGCAAACATTGCGCTGGGTTCAAGCCTTTGCAGCTAAGGCTGCCGACGATGAAAAAACTGGCATTGAAATTCGCATAGACGGGACAAAAGCAATGAGACTTCAACAAAAACGGTTGAATCTTTTACACAACATTTTGGCCAGCAGAGGGGTTCCCTCAAACAAAATTAACACTGTCTTTACAGACAGAGAGCCAAACTCCTTCATTATACGAACAATGACGCTCAGTTATAACGCCCCTCAAAACGCTAAAAAATCCCCTAACCCGAATGAAGGGAGATATTTGCAATGGTAATAAGTCTGCCGTGGCGCTTGATTATTTAATTTTCAGTTGTATGATAGGTGAAAAAATATGTTTAAATCGACTTTAAGGATAGCAAAAATGGATAGAAAACCCGTGCAGAAAGTGCTTTTTTTATCAGCATTCGCTTTTTTGGCCGGTTGTTCTTACTTTGAACACTGGGGTGCTGGTAACACATATGCAACGTCAGAATACGAAGCAGAAGTCGTTACAGAAACAGTTGTTGTCCCTGTCGCATCTGAGCAACGCACTGATAACAGCGGCGAACGTTTTATTAACTACCGAGAAACCACGGCAGAATATCGTGAATTCGGCGAAAGGACGCCTCGTGATCAACGTATCGTTTCTGCCGGTGCCGGTAGCAATTTGTCTGCTTCCATTCCGCCAACTATAGATGAAGAGGTCAGCGACTACGAAACAGAAATCAATCTTTCTGTTTCAGAAAATTTTGACGCCAACTCCGATGGCGACAACGGTGAATTTGCCAGTGAAGACCCTGTTGAAGATTGGTTGGCGGAAGAAGGCAGCACCTTAAAAGGATTACTGACAGATTGGAGTCAACGTGCCGGTTGGCGTTTGATTTGGAATACAAACCGCAATTATACTCTGTCTGCCGGAGCAATGTTCCGCGGACGTTTTGCTGATGTCAGCTCTGCTCTTATTCGCTCTTTTGCAAGAGCCCGCCCTGCTCCATTGGCTACATTTTATAAAGGAAACCGCGTTCTGGTGGTAGAAACAAAGGATGATGAAAATGCGTTTAACTAATTGGGAAAAAACAGCTCTCGGCATTGCGTTTACTGCACTTGTTGCTTCTTGCTCCATTGCCACAAGCATGGATGCTTCTATTGAACGTGAAGTTAAGGCAACGACAAAGCTCAAAGAGGAAGCGAAGGTACCGACCACACCAGAAAATGAAGATTTGATTAAGGTTAAAGATGATATTTGGTTGGGTGATACCAGTGAAATCGAATATGAGGGAGAACCTCTTCCAGCTTATTTGGAAACTAAAGACGGTATTACTCTCATTAGCAATCGGCCGATTACCTTATTTGAAATCGGAGATATGATCAATAAAACAACATCTTTGGGTGTTCGTTATGCTTCACAAATGGAAGAGAATGTTAAATCACAAGCTTCCGGTAATAAACCCTCTCCGGAAACCGTTAATGCAGACTGGGCAACTCCGGATATGATGTTGGTTTCTTATCGCGGACCTTTGAGTGGCTTGTTAAACGAAGTTTCTTCTCGTTTTGGAATTTGGTGGAAGTATGAAAAGAAGGAAATTCACTTCTATAAATACATTACTAAAACATTTGTTTTGTATAGTTTGCCGACCAAACCATCTCTGAGTGTTTCTGTCGGCGGAAGCCAATCCGGCGGTGGCGGAAGCTCCAGCGTTTCACAATCAAACTCTGCTGAAATTGAATTGTGGAGTAAGATTGAGGAAGGTGTAAACTCCATGTTGGGTGATGGGGCAAAATTAACAACATCGCCATCTGACGGAACAATGACTTTAACTGCGACACCTGCAGATATTAAGAAAGTTGCAAAATACATCAATGAACAAAATCAGCGTCTGTCAAGACAAGTCGCTGTCAGCGTTAAGATCTTGCAAGTTTCTTTGACCGATGAAGATTCTTACGGGCTTGACTTGAAAGCAACGTTTGGTGATGGCGTCACAACTTTAGGCGTTACAGGTTCTTCAAGTGTTGCAACATCCGGAGCAGCTAACGGTATGACATGGGGTGTTCTAAAGAAAAATTGGACTGCTGATGCTGCTGTAAGAGCGTTATCTAAAAAAGATTCAACAACACTTGTAACAAGTGGTACGGTAACAACTCTGAACAACAAACCGGCACCAATTCAAGTGACACAAAAGCAGAATTATATTGCAGAAATGACCAAAACAAACAGTGGTACTGATGGCAATAACTATGATATCTCTGTAACGACTGAAGAAGTTGAAACAGGCTTTACAATGGATGTTCTGCCCAGAATCTTGGAACATGGTCGCTTATTGGTTATGTTTAACATGACATTATCAGATCTAGTTTCTTTGGATAAGGTTGAATTTGGTGATTCAAGCGACAACCAATATATTCAAAACCCCAAAGTGGAAACCAGAGGTTTCACGCAAGAAGTTGCTTTGACGTCAGGAGAATCTTTGATTTTGACAGGGTTTGAAAAAGTTAGCAGTACGACTAAGAAAGAAGGAACAGGTTCTGCCGACAATTCTTTATTGGGTGGTTCTGCTGAAGCCAATAAAACGCGAAGCATTTTGGTTATTATCTTAACACCGGTTGTTTTAGAAACACCCCTTAATCCAGAAACCAGAATGTCAATGAATTAACGCACTGAGGAGAAAACAGGTGCTTGAAGATGCAAAATTGGTAGAGAATGATTATGATTCCGGTCAACGTTCATGGGGAACATTTCTCAATGTTGACGGAACTCGCTATGCTACCAGTTTGTTCTGGCAGCCATTACAAAATACCAGTGATCCCTTCCAAGAAGTGGAAGACGCTTCTGCCGGTGTCTTGGAAGGCGCAGACCTCTTTTGTATAAAAGGAGGTAAAGCACCTCAATTTGGTATTTGCGTTTCACATGAAGGGTATCGCAGTGGTGAGAATGTGGCCGCTGTTTCTTTAGCAACAGCTCTTTCTAATGTCGGCTCATTTATTGCGGTTTTCAAAGTCCCTCAAGGATGGTGGTATACCTGTATCAGAAACGACATCATCCTCTCTGACGGTGATATGCTTTTTCTGAGTGAAGAAGAAGCTAAAAATCAGTTTTTATCCATGCTGGCTGTTCCGGACTGGGGAAAGAAAATTGCCCCAAAGTCTTGGGAGATTGAAGATACCGAAGAAATGGACGTGGGCGACTTACTGTCTCGCGGCGCACGTTCAAAACTACAAAAGATTAAAGCTTTACGCGGTACAAAACTTTTGATGGTTGTCGTTATTTCGGCTGTTGTCGGTTTATGGTTGGTTTCCAGCTTGATTGATAGTATTTTTCTGACGCCGACCGTTCGACCTGTTGTGGTTCCGGTTCGACCTAAAGTTGCGCCTAAACAACCCGAGCTTCCACCGGAAATAAAGCCATGGGAGAAAGTGGTTAATCCTCAGGCAATGATGTCTCAGTGTTATGAGGGTATTGTCAGCTTAGTAAAAATTCTTCCACCGGGGTGGACTATCGGTAACTTAACGTGCACACCGCAAGGAATTGCTACATCTTGGCGTCGAAATATCGGACGTATGGCTATGGTTAAAAAAGCGCTGGATGAATCAGGGCTGAACTTTTCAGGAAAAAGTTTCTCTGCCGATGGAAATACGATTTCTGCAACGTTACCACTAAAACCAATTGAGCCGATTTTATCACAGCCGAAAAAGAACGTGATGGATTTGCAAAATGAAATCAACGATACCTTTCAGGCTATCGGTTATCCAATTTCAATGTCTCCGACGAGTATTACTTCTGACAGAGGAACTGTATTTAGAATGTTACAAATCAGAATCACATCTAAATATAATCCCTTGGTATGGATTAAAATGTTAACAAAATATTCAGGACTTGAGATTAAAACTATTACATATGACCCTAATGGCAAAACTTGGAATTACGAGGGAATAATCTATGTCTTATAAAACAAAACATATTTTCTGTCTGACTGCTTTGGCTATGATTTTAAGCATGGCTGTTTCGGCAGATGTTAGAGCCCAAGGAGTTGTTACCTTAGCTGACGAAGCGGCGGAAGATCCCGCATTAAAAGGGATTCCCAATGAAGATGCTTTGTTTGAAGATGACAATGACAAGGTTATTCCGATTGAAGATCCTAAACCGGTATTATCCATTCCGTCAAAAGATGTTCCAACACCTTCTTCGGACAATGGAACTGTTGTACCGGTAAGCGCTTCAAGCGCACCGATTTCCGTTAATGGAAACGGAGCTCTTTTTGGACAAGCTCAAGATAATCCCGCCTCTAAATCTTTGGGAGCACCGGGTGTCGGCGCTTTAGGTGAAAGAGACTTCACAGCCTTAGATGATAATGTTTTCTCAACCATGTCTGCGCTGGAAAAACAAACGGCTGTTTTAGATCTGGAATTAAGAAAAGAGCGTCTTAAAAATGAAATTGAAGCGTTAATAAACCAACGAAAAGCTGCTGTTACTCAAGAAGAAGAGAAACAAGAAGCTAAACGCCGTCAGAAAATTGAATGGGAAAAAGCTCAGGAAGCAAAGGTTGTTCAAGAACAACAAAAGCTGCGTGAAATGGATATCACTTTTGAAAAACTACGACAAGAAAAAATGCTGAATGCTTACAAAAATAAAGTTTTGGAAGATCAGCAAAAATGGATTGCCGAAAATGCGAAGACATATGAGCAACTCAAAAAACTCAATCAAGAGAAACAAGGCATCTTGGATGATGTAAAAGGGAAGCTTCAGAATGTTAATACAGCGTTGAAAAATGCTTCTCAACAGGCATCAGATACAAAACGTGCATACTTGAAAGATATTGCAGATTTACATACTCAGATTTCTGTTTTGAAAGCAAGAATCGAAGCTCAGGATAAGGAGCTTCTCGAAAAACAGAATCCGTTTGCTGATGCTTCTGATCAAGATATGTCGGGTGCTGATGGGGTAGATTTTGTGAGCGCTCCGTCTGCCAGCGTGCAAGAAATTACTGTTCCGGAATTGAAACTTCCGAACATGTATGCGGTTATGGAAATTCGCGGTCAAGGAGATGAGCTGATTGCAAAACTTATCAATCAAGAGGGAACACCTTTTTATGTAAAAAAAGGAACAAGTTTGCAAAGCGGACATATTGTTGATGATATTACCTCAACTTATGTTCGGGCTGATAAAAATGGGATAAAAGATTATCTCTACTTTGCTGCTGGTGGTATTTTGCCAATGGAGTTGTCTAATTCTGCAATTCTACCTAAAGCAAACACCGATGCTTTTATTGAAGAAAAGACGGAATCTTTGGGACGTACATTCATAAGTAGTGACGGTGTTCCCGGAATGGGTACAGACATGATGGCCAGATAATCCGGCTTAACCTAACAATCAGGTGAGTTATGGCAGAAGAGGAAAATTCTGAAGAATTGCAAGAAAGTGAAGCGACATCACAACAAGATGTCGCTTCTGCTGCTACTTCAGAACAAACTGAAGCTGCAAAAAAATCCATTACAGATCTTTATTTTGCTGATGGAAATAAACTTTTGACATTACCCGGCTCGTCATTAGTTGTTAATGATGATACCCGTCGTCTTTTGGCCTTGTTTACAGATGGGCGTTTTTTGGTTGTTGAAACCCACAAATTTGACGGACGAGTTTTAAGTTTTGAAGTTCTGGCCAGAAAAAAACATCTGAATATTTCTAAACCGACCTATGTTTCGCAAAACGAATTAAATGCAATTTATGGTATCGGAGAACGTGCACAAGCCGCATCTGAAGCCGCTGAGGATACTGAGTTAGACCAGCTGCAAATGCAAAAAGACTTTGTAAACGTGATTTCTCGAGCTGCCGTTAAACGTGTGTCCGATATTCACGTTATTGTTGCCGATAGCACCCAAATTATGTTTCGTGCTAATGGTATTATGCAAACCGAAATGGAGTATAATAAAGATTGGGGAGAGTTGTTCGTTCGTGCGGCATTTGCCTCTGCCGATATTTCAGACTCCAACTACGCACAAAATGAATTCCAAGGCGCGCAAAAATTAGGTTCTACCCCGCTCCGTGGTTCAAAAGGTAAGCTCATGCTTCCGCATAACGTGTTGGCTATTCGTCTGCAATTTAATCCGGTGGCTTTCGGTTCTCAATATTTGGTTATGCGCTTGTTGTATGCCGATGATAACCCTGATGGCAGTGGTGACTTGGCCTCTTTAGGGTTTGGCGAATATGAAGAAAACTTATTTTATCGTCTGCGTGCCGTTCCTGTCGGCTTAAGCATTGTTGCCGGTCCGACCGGTTCTGGAAAATCGACAACCCTGCAACGCAATATGATTAAGTTATTGCAAGAAAAAAATTATGAAATCAATCTGTTGACAGTGGAAGATCCGCCTGAGTATCCGATCCCCGGCGCCAGACAAATGCCGGTGACCAATGCTAATACTGAAGAAGAAAAAGAAGAACAGTTTACTAAGGCATTGAATGCGGCTTTACGTTCCGACCCTGATGTTATGATGGTCGGTGAGATTCGTTCTCTGTCTTCTGCGCAATTGACATTTAAAGGTGCGTTATCAGGACACGGTGTGTGGAGTACTTTGCACGCCAACTCAGCTCCTGCAATTATTACACGTTTCCGTGATATGGGGGTTGAACCATTTAAGCTCCTTGATCCGGAACTGATGAAAGGATTGATTTCTCAACGTTTATTCCGTAAACTCTGTCCACATTGTCGTGTTTCAGTCAAAGATAAATTGGATATGCCTTCGGTTCAACGACTTAAAACCGCTTTGGGAGATTTTGGCGTTGAAAACACTTATATCAGAGGCCCCGGATGCAAATATTGCAATAACACAGGTGTTAAAGGACGTATGAGTGTTCCGGAAATTATTTTGCCGGATGCAATGTTTTTGGAATTGATGATTAAAGGGGAAACTCGTAAGGCTATTGATTATTGGACCAGTGACTTGGGAGGGCGAACCCTGAAAGAGGCCGCAATTGAGCGGATGTTAAAAGGTTATATTGATTTGGATGAAGTGGAACGTTGGTGCGGCTTGTTAGATCAGCGGCCTGTTTATTAGGAATTGAACAATGGCAAACGAAAAAAAATTAACCCCTTCCATGCAAAAGGCAATGCAACAATTAAACGTTGTTGAAGAATATTATGCCAAGATGATTATGATTTTTTCAAACAAGACCCGTTTGAAACTTTATCGAAAGATTGCTTCTTTGATGAAAAACCGCTTCTCATTAATGGATGCGCTTGACATGTTGCATGATGGTGCCAGTAATGGCGGCAAAAATCCAGGAGAACCGTTAGCAATTGCATTGGCGGCTTGGGGTCGTTCTTTGAATAATGGTGCGCCGTTTTCAGATGCTCTGAAAGGGTGGGCTCCGGATCGAGAACGTCTGATGCTTTCTGTGGGTGACGTTTCTGACCTTGAGAACGCTTTGCTTAATTTGATTAAAGTTACAGAAGGGTCTACAAAAATGATCCGTCCGATTATCGGGGCCATTACGTATCCGACCTTTTTGTTAATGATGTCGGTTTTGATTATTTATGCAATCGGGGTTTATATGGTGCCGCCAATGATTGATGCGGCTCCAAATGTTCGGTGGCACGGTATGGCGGCTGATCTGGTGGACTTATCAGCTTGGATTAAAGATAACTGGATTGTCGCGTTTGCAACTTTACCGGTTATTATGTTAATTGTTTATGCTACTATCGGTATTTGGACAGGAAAAATAAGAGCTATTTTTGATAGCATGCCTCCTTGGTCTTTGTATAAAATTTTTACCGGTATTAGCTGGTTATTAGCCCTATCTGCTTTGGTAAAAGGCGGAACGCCTGTATCAACAGCTTTACGCGCCTTACGTCGTGATGCCAGTAAATATTTGAAAGAGCGAATCGACAAGACCTTAGTCTATGTTAATAACGGTGACAACCTCGGGCAAGCTTTAGCAAAAACAGGATTGAGTTTTCCTGATAAAGAAATTATTGCCGATTTGAAGATTTACTCAGAATTGGATAACTTTGAAGAAGCGTTGGACAATCTGGCAAACGAGTGGTTGGAAGAATCAGTTTATATGATTGAAGAACGTGCCGGCATTTTAAACATGGTGGCTTTGTTGAGTATCGGTGCCGTTATTGCCTGGGCCGTCATGGGAACATTTGAAATGCAAGATCAAATTACCAGCGGTATGGGAGGCTAAAATGGCTTTAACAGCAAAAATCAAAGAGCGAATTAAAAATATTAAAAGCTTAAATAAGGTTTTGATTATGGGAACGGCAGCCCTAATCCTGATTTTGGGTGTTAGCGTTATTTGGCTAAGCTCAACAGATATCGGAACAGATGCTGCGGCTCAGGAGTTAAAACAATTTTCACAAAACATTCGCCGCTATTATCAAAATCGCCCGGATTTTTGGGGGCTTAACACTCAGACAGCCATTGAAAAACAAATTGCACCAAGGGATTTAATCAAACCGGAAGGATTAAGGAATTTTTATGGCGAGGAAGTCATTGTCGGAAACGGAATTGATGGAATTATGCTTATGCCCGGAGCCAGAACATTTGATATTGTTTATAAAGGGCTAAATAAACAACAATGTAAAGAAATGCTGTCTTATAAATTTGATGAAACTTTTTGGATGGGATTAGCATCTATCCAAATTGTGAGCGGAAAACAGAATCAGATTTTCAGTTGGAATGACAGTCAAAACAAACTTCCGGTTTCTTCTGCTAAGGCTAAAGAAATCTGCAACGGAGACAATACACTTCTCTGGCACTTCGAATAACTAAGATATAAGATAATGCTTAAAGTATATATAAAACCTAACTAAGGATAAGATTGTTCATAATTTATTAATCTGTTATATTTATACTATGAGCAACGAATAGTTTAAGGAGAAGAAAAATGACTACGTTATATAAAAATGAGCAATCAGGCCGTTCCATGGTCGAAATGCTTGGTGTATTAGCGATTATCGGCGTCTTGTCGATCGGAGGTATTTCCGGTTACTCAAAAGCGATGGCAAAATTCAGAGTAAACAAAACCATGGATCAGATCTCCATGTTGGTAATGAATATCCGTACATTGTACTCAGGAAATATCGATTATACTGGCTTAACAGATAAAGTTGCCATCCAAATGGGTATTATCCCAAGAGATATGTTGCCATCAGGCACAACCGAAGCTAATGCATCTAGAATTATAAATGCTTACCAAGGTGCTGTTATAGTTAAGGCATCAAATGTAGGTGGTTCTGGCCGTTCATTTACAGTTACCTATACAGGTTTAACCCGTGAGGCATGTGTTGCCATGGCGACAGCTGACTGGGGATCTCAAGCAGGTTCCGGTTTGTATGCTATCAGTATTGGGGGGCAGGCTATAGGAACGACAGAATCAGCTAAGCGGACAGCTGCGGACAGCTTAAGTGAACATAAGATTGACGCTCTTCCGGTTGCCTTATCTGATGCCGCAGAGGAATGTACCAATACATCTGATAGCGGCAATACGGTTCGTTGGGAATACTACTAATCCATACATTCATCTTCTCTTTGAGGGTTTGGAAACGAACCCTCTTTTTTTATGTTAAGAATTTAGTAAATAAAAAAATTAAGTAGGGGCTTGTCCCCTCTTAATTTTTTAGGCCTCGCGAATAAGGTTGTTTATGTGCGTGTAAAACAGCTATTACGAGAATTGTGATATTTATTTAAGTGGATAAATATGTTTGTTGTGGATTTTTATAGTGTTTTTTTATTATGATGTGGAAAAGTAAGTTTGTTTTATGACTAAAGATATAAGATAATGCTTAAAGTATATATAAAACCTAACTAAGGATAAGATTGTTCATAATTTATTAATCTGTTATATTTATACTATGAGCAACGAATAGTTTAAGGAGAAGAAAAATGACTACGTTATATAAAAATGAGCAATCAGGCCGTTCCATGGTCGAAATGCTTGGTGTATTAGCGATTATCGGCGTCTTGTCGATCGGAGGTATTTCCGGTTACTCAAAAGCGATGGCAAAATTCAGAGTAAACAAAACATTAGATCAGATCTCCATGTTGGTAATGAATATCCGTACATTGTATTCTGCTAACGTTAACTATGGTGGATTGAACGATACTGTCGCTATTCAGATGGGTATTATCCCAAGAGATATGTTGCCATCAGGCACAACCGAAGCAACTGCTTCTGAAATCATCAACGCTTACCAAGGTCGTGTTAAAATTGGTGCTGCAAATGTTGGTGGTTCAGACCGTTCATTCTTTATTACCTATTCTGGTTTAACTCGTGAAGCTTGTGTATCAATCGCAACAGCGGATTGGGGTTCTCAAGCAGGTTCTGGTTTGCAAGCCATTCAAATTAAAGGAGCTGCTGATAACAAAGATAAAGGTGTTACTTTAAATAGCCCTAACGTTTGTGGTGACACAGAATCTAGTGCTAAGGGTGCCGGTTGCCATCCGATTGATAAACTGCCTGTTGCATTATCACAAGCAGCTGTTGAGTGCCAAAACACGGCAGATGGTGGTAACGAAGTTCGCTGGGACTACTACTAAACCATACATTATTCTTCTCGGAAGGGGCTTGGAAACAAGCCTCTTTTTTTTATAAACATAGCAGGATAAACAAAAAAGGCATCAGATAAACTGATGCCTTCCATTCACCCCTAACTTTGCCGGCAAAAGACAAAACACTATGTTTTCTTTCTTGTGCCATTAGAGTGTAGTGAGAATGTGTTGTGCACTCATAATGGCATAAAAAACACCATCATCGTGAACACTTATAAGATAATTTTATTTTGATCTATTTCCAGTCACTCTATACTAAATAACTATTTCTGTTCGACCAGACCATGGACTATTTCGGTAATACGCGGAAAAGCCATCACTCCACGAGCCGTTAATTTTTGAGCCTTGCTATAGATAAACAATACTGTGTTTTTATCCGGATTCATATTACTGGGATGGTCAGAATAAAAGACATACAAACTATCTTTCGGCGTGTTTTTAACCAAGTTTTCAAGCGCTTTATCAACATAATTAATCGCGTTGGTATATTTTTCTTTATCGTTTTCAGGAGCAGTGTACGGCTCTAAGTTACGTTTGCCAATTTCATAATTAGAATGGGAACTCAAACTAATAATAAAATCAAACTGTTTTTCTGTTTGGGTTTCACTATTTTTTGCCAGCGCAAAATCTACAACCTCTATATCATCAGCACCCATTTCGCCTTTGTTAAGCTCTTTCGGCATATCCTTAAGAAAATAAACATCGTCAAAGCCATAATGTGTATAGGGAACTTCTCGATTATAAAAACTCTTGATATATCCATGGAAAAAGGATGTGCGATAGCCTTTGTTTTTTAGTTTTTGCGGCAACGAGGTAAACTTATCATAAAAATTTGGGGGGACCATCCAATACATAGCAGCATAGAGTTCTTCGTTATTAGTCAACTTACTCATCAGCGAAAAGTCTGCATTTGCTGAGCAAAAATGTGATAAGGGTCGGACTTTATAAACAGCACTTTGCGGAGCTAAAGATTGCAAGAACGGCATAATCTTTTTACCATTAACTTCACCATCATATGCGGCATAGTCCAAGCTTTCGATTTGAACAAGATAAACATGCTTTGGTAAGGTTATATTTTGTAATTCAGCAGGTAATGGAGGCGTTGGCGTCTGAATACTCTGTAGGGTTTTCTCGATAATTTTCTTTTTATCGTAAGAAGTTATCAGCTCATAAATCCATCCTTGAGCATAGCCCATAACACTTGTATAAGCCTTAAAATCCATATTTAAAAATATTTGATGGTTAAAGATGTAATATGAACCACCTAAAAGCACCAATAACGGCACATAGAAAATTGCACGCCATTGCCAGTTTTTTTGCGGCTGAAAATAGCGCAACCACAAAAGCTGAATAATTAAGAAACCAATGGGAAGCAACAATTGCGGATTGAGAAACGTTGTCCAAACTTTTGTTGCGAATCCTAAACCTTCTCGATACTGCTGAAATATAACAAACAATGATAAGGGATTAT